>CALMOI010000539.1 GCA_937871735.1 uncultured Comamonadaceae bacterium | reverse complement strand
AAGCGTTTCTCGCTGCCCAACTCCAAGATCATGATTCACCAGCCGTCGGGTGGCGCACAAGGGCAAGCGACCGAGATCGAAATCTCCGCACGCGAAATCTTGAAAACCCGCCAACAGCTCAACAAAATCTTGGCAGAGCGCACCGGTCAGCCGCTGGAAAAAATTGAGCGTGACACCGAACGCGACTACTACCTGTCTGCCGACGAGGCCAAAGACTACGGTTTGGTCGATCAAGTGATCGCTAAGCGCCCCTGATATTGGTGCATCAGGTGATGGCAGTGGGGTTTTCGCCGCCATCACCGCGTTGTTATCATTCCTGCACTCTGACCTCTGATACAAGGCACCCTAGACATGGCCGAGAAAAAAGGCACTTCCTCTGAAAAAACCCTGTACTGCTCTTTCTGCGGCAAGAGTCAGCACGAGGTCAAAAAACTCATTGCCGGGCCGTCGGTATTCATTTGTGACGAGTGCATAGACCTGTGCAACGACATCATTCGTGATGAATTGCCCGCAGTGACGACGGTGGGGCAAGACGGTGCCAACGAGTTGCCCACCCCCACCCAGATCAAAGGCAATCTGGACAGCTACGTGATCGGCCAAGACAAGGCCAAGCGCACGCTGGCTGTGGCGGTGTACAACCACTACAAGCGCCTGTTGCACAAAGAAAAAGCCAAAAAAGACGACGTGGAACTGGCCAAAAGCAACATTTTGCTGATTGGCCCCACTGGTTCGGGCAAAACGCTGCTGGCGCAAACGCTGGCTCGCATGTTGGACGTGCCCTTCGTCATGGCCGATGCCACCACGCTGACCGAAGCCGGTTACGTGGGCGAAGACGTGGAAAACATCGTCGCCAAGCTGCTGCAAAGCTGCAACTACGATGTGGAGCGTGCGCAGCGCGGCATCGTCTACATCGACGAAATCGACAAAATTTCGCGCAAGTCGGACAACCCCAGCATCACCCGCGACGTCTCGGGCGAGGGCGTGCAACAAGCCTTGCTCAAGCTGATTGAAGGCACGATGGCCAGCGTGCCGCCCCAAGGCGGGCGCAAGCACCCGAACCAAGACTTCTTGCAAGTCGATACCACCAACATTTTGTTCATCTGTGGTGGCGCGTTCGCTGGGCTGGAAAAAGTGATTGAAAACCGCACCGAAGCCTCAGGCATCGGCTTCGGCGCATCGGGCTAGAGCAAGAAGCAGCGTTCGCTGACCGAAGTGTTCACTGAAATTGAACCGGAAGACCTGATCAAGTTCGGCCTGATTCCCGAACTGGTGGGCCGTATGCCGGTGATCGCCGCCTTGGCTGAGCTCAGCGAAGACGCGCTGGTGCAAATTTTGACCGAGCCGAAAAACGCGCTGATTAAGCAATTTGGCAAGCTGCTCCACATGGAAGGCGTGGAGTTGGAAGTGCGTCCGTCGGCGCTGAAGGCGATTGCCCGCAAGGCGCTGATTCGCAAAACCGGTGCGCGGGGCTTGCGCTCGATTTTGGAGCAAGCGCTGATCGACACCATGTTCGATCTGCCTAACGTGGCGAATGTCGAAAAAGTGGTGCTCGACGAGACCACCATTGAAGAAAACAAACCGCCATTGTTGGTGTACCGCGAAGCGGCCAAGCAAGCGTGAATTTTTCAGCCGGGTGCGTGTGCGCCCGGCTTGAAAAACGCTTCATGAAGACCATCTACAACAGGTCATAACAAAGGCATCTCATGTCAGCACACACACCTCTGCCTGCGACCCCCTTGGATTTGCCCCTGCTGCCGCTGCGCGATGTGGTGGTTTTTCCGCACATGGTGATCCCGCTGTTCGTCGGTCGTCCCAAGAGCATCAAGGCGCTGGAAGCCGCGATGGAGTCCGACCGCCGCATCATGCTGGTGGCGCAAAAAACCGCAGCCAAAGACGAACCCGCCGTGTCGGACATGTTCGATGTGGGCTGCGTCTCCACTATTTTGCAGATGCTCAAGCTGCCCGACGGCACGGTCAAAGTGCTGGTCGAAGGCCAGCAACGCGCCACGGTGAATCGCATTTATGAAGGCGAATCACACTTCTTGGCCAATGTCAGCCCGGCTTGGATGGATGTGAGCGCTGCCGCTGCCAGCGAAATTGAGGCTTTGCGCCGCGCTGTGACGCAGCAGTTTGATCTGTACGTCAAGCTCAACAAGAAGATTCCGCCGGAGATTTTGACCTCCATCTCCAGCATCGACGACGCGGGCCGTTTGGCCGACACCATCGCCGCACACTTGCCGCTCAAGCTCGACAGTAAGCAAGCAGTGCTTGATTTGGTGGACGTGCGCGCCCGACTGGAAAACCTGTTCGAGCAGCTCGAACGTGAGGTGGACATCCTCAACGTTGACAAGAAAATCCGTGGTCGCGTCAAGCGCCAGATGGAAAAGAACCAGCGCGACTTCTACCTCAACGAGCAAGTTAAGGCGATTCAAAAAGAGCTGGGCGAAGGCGAAGACGGCGCTGACATCGACGAGATCGAGAAAAAGATCAAGGCCGCCAAGATGCCGGTCGAGGCCCGCAAAAAGGCTGAAGCCGAGCTGAAAAAACTCAAGTTGATGTCGCCCATGTCGGCTGAAGCGACCGTGGTGCGCAACTATATCGACGTGTTGG
>CALMOI010000538.1 GCA_937871735.1 uncultured Comamonadaceae bacterium | reverse complement strand
GCTGGGTTACGCGATTGATGCGGGTTTGCCGTGGGTGTACGCCGGGGTGTTCGTGCTGCTGCTGGGCCTGCAATGGCTGGTGCGCAAGCCGGTGGCGCGCACTTACCTGCAACACCAGCGCGCCACCAACCGCATGACGGCCCACACCTACACCGCGTGGGACAACATCTTCAGCGGCAACCGCTACAACTTTCGGCTCTGGCACGGCGGCTTCAAAACGCGGCTGCGGGCGGCGCTGGCGGCGCAAATCCGCGCCATCTTGGCCCGCGAGGGGCTGGCGGCCATCAGCGGCATCATCGCGCTGACGGTGGTGTTCAGTTACTTGGCCATGATTGCCGCACGCGACGTGGGCAACACCGGCTTGCTGATTGCGCTGGCCGCCACGCTGCCGCGCCAGATCGACATGTCCAGCAACGTCTACGGTTTGGCCTCGGGTTGGAACGACTTGCTGGCCGTGTGGACGCGCATTGGCGGCGCGTGCAATGCCATGCGCCCCGAACCCGATGCTGACTTTGAAACCCGCGTCTGCTTTGACCAACTCGCGCTGCTGCACCACGGCCAGCCGCTGCCCTGCGCCACGGTAGACGAAGCGTTGCACGCGCTGGCCCCGCTGACCTGTGGGCGGGTGCTGGTGCGCGGCGGCAACGGCGCGGGAAAATCAACGCTGCTGGCGGTGCTCAAAACCCGGTTGGGCCCGGATGCGTTTTACTGGCCCACCGCCGACAAACTGGCCTTCGTCTTTGCGCAAGCCGACACCCACCCCGCCCACGCCACGGGCGACGCTGAAGAATCGGAAGACGAAGAAGCCGACGACACCGATGCCATCGCCGCCGCTGTGGCCCGCCGCGCCGGGTATTCATCCGGTGAGCGCCAGTTGCAATCCTTGCGCGAAATCGTGGCCCAGACCCGCGCCCGCGTCTACCTGCTCGACGAGTGGGATGCCAACCTTGATGCCGCCAACCGCGCTGAAGCCGACAGCTTGGTGCGCGAGCTGGCGAACCGGGCGCTGGTGGTGGAAATC
>CALMOI010000537.1 GCA_937871735.1 uncultured Comamonadaceae bacterium | reverse complement strand
ACCCGCCAGGGGCGAGGCCTCGGCACCGGGCAGCAGCAGGCCGTGCTCGGCCAGCCAGGGGCGCCCACCCGACCCGCTGACCGGGGCCTGACGCTGCTTGCGACGCTCCAGTTCGGCATGCACCTCGACGGCACGTTTTTCGTCGAGGTCGTAACTGCGCATGATCCACATCGCCAGCAGGGTGCCGAAGATGGGAACGCCGCTGTAGAAAAGGCGCAGGCCGTCGACCGCGCCGGCGGGCTGGCTGGCCGCGCCGGGGGTGAACCAGACGTAGCGTTGCGGCTGCTGGGCGCGGGCTTCGACCTGGGCCACTTCGCGCAAATACACCGGCTTGCCGTTGCTGACGCCGACCACCAGTTGCGCCACGTCGTCGGCGTTGCGCAGAAATTCGCCGGTTTCCACCGTCAACATCTGGGCGCTGCTGCGCGGGCTGTCGTCCACCACCGTGCCCGACGGCATGCCAAAGTTGGCGGCAGCCAGCGTGGCCTTGAGGCCGATCAGATCCACGCCGCGCTCGCGCAGCCGGGCCGGGTCGAGGGCGACTTGCACGGCGCGGCCTGGGCCGCCCAGGGTCTGTACTTCGCGTGCGCCGGGCACGGCTTTGAGTTCCAGCTCCAGCGTGCGGGCCACGCGCTCCAAGTCGTTGGCGGCCAGGGCATCGGCGCTGTGCAAGGTGATGCCCAGTACGGGCACGTCGTCGATGCCTTTGGGCTTGACGATGGGCGTCAGCGTGCCCAGCCCGGCAGGCAACCAGTCTTGGTTGGCGTTGAGCACGTCGTACAGGCGCACCAGCGCTTCGGTGCGCGGCACGCCAACTTTGAATTGCACCGTCAGCACCGCCAGACCAGGGCGGGCCACGGCATAGGTGTGCTCGATGCCCGCGATCTGGCCCAGCACCTGCTCGGCGGGGCGGGCGACCATGTTTTGCACGTCGGTAGCGCTGGCCCCTGGGAAGGGGATCAGCACGTTGGCCATCGTCACGTTGATCTGCGGCTCTTCTTCGCGCGGGGTGACCAGCACGGCAAACAAGCCCAGCAGCAAGGCGACCAGCGCCAGCAGCGGCGTGATGGCATTGGCCTGAAAGGTGGCAGCGATGCGGCCCGAGATGCCCAAAGGGGCCGCATTAGAGGTGTCGTGGTGGGACATGCTGACCTCAGCGGGCCGAACTGGCGTTGGAAGCAGCGGGCGTCACCGCAGCCGCAGCAGCCGGGCGTGCGCCACTCAGACCGGCGCGGATCGGGTCGAGGGCCACGCGGTCGTCCGCACCCAGCCCGGCCAGCACTTCCACGCCCGCTGCGCCGTGATCCGCCCCCAGACGCACGGCTTTCAGCACAAAGCCTTGCGCGCCCGCGACGTAAACCGCCGTCAGCTCGCCCCGGCGCAGGATGGCGGCGGCAGGCACCACCACGCGCTGCGCTTGGCCGCCGACAAAGCGCACTCGGGTTTGCTGGCCGGGCACCCAGGCGGGGGCACCAGCGGCGGCGGTGGCGGGCAGTTCGAGCCGCCATTCAGAAGTCTGTGACACCGGGTCAGCCACCGGCACCACGCTGCGGGCCACGGGGGCAACCCAAGCGTTGCCATCGGCGGCCTGCACTTCGACCCGGCTGGCGGACTGGGCCAACGCGTTGCGCGAGGCGGGCACTTGCACCACGGCGCGCAGCGGCAGCGGGGCGTAGAGCATCAGGATGGGTTTGCCGGGCACAGCCAAGTCACCGGCTTGGCTCAGCGTTTGCTGCACCCAGCCGTCGTAGGGCGCGGTGACTTTGGTGTAGCCCTGAGCCAGCGCCGATTGGCGCGAGCCCGCATCGGCCTGACTGCGCCCGGCTTGGGCGGCTTGGAGCTGGGTTTCGGCGGTGTCGAGTGCAGCGCGGCTGACAAAGCCTTGCTTTTGCAGGTCGCGCACCCGCTCGGCGTTGGCGCGGGCGTTGCGCAACTCGGCCTCGGCTTGATGGACTTGGGCTTGGCTGCGTTCCAGGCCAGTCTGGGTTTCGCGGTCGTCAATGGTGGCCAGCAACTGACCGGCCCGCACCTTGTCGCCCGCTTTGACCAGCAAGCTGGCGATGCGCCCGCCGGTCTGCGCGGCCACGGTGCTTTGCTTGACGGGCTCGATCACGCCATCCAGCTCAAAGCCGGTGGGCACGGCTTGGGGCCGCACCGCCACGGTGGCAACCAGCAAAGGCGCAGGTTCTGCCGCTTGCGCCAGCCCTAGCCCGGATGCGGCCAGCAAAGCCAGCCCGCCGCATCGGCCCCAAAGGCCGCAACGGGTAAGGGTCGAAGTGACGAAACGCATGGGCAAACTCCTTCAGCAAGCATCGGAGTTTATATACCCCAAGGGGTATTTGTCAAGGCGACGCAGATCCGGCCTGCGGGACAATGCCCCGCAGTGCTTCTTCCTTCTATCTTGAATTTGCGACTGAAAGGGATATTGATGAACATCTTGCTTACCGGCGGCATGGGCTACATCGGCAGCCACACCGCCGTGCTGCTGGCCCAGGCCGGTCACACCGTGGTGCTGTGCGACAACCTGTGCAACAGCAGCCTGAGCGTGCTCGACCGTCTGGAAACCATCCTGGGCCAGCGTCTGGCCTTTGTCCAAGGCGACATCCGAGACACCGCCCTGCTGACCGACACCCTGCGCCAGCACGCCATCGAATCGGTGGTGCATTTCGCCGGGCTCAAGGCCGTGGGCGAATCGGTAGCCAACCCGGTGCTGTACTACGCCAACAACGTGCAAGGCACGGTGAGCCTGCTGCAAGCCATGCAGGCCACGGGCGTGCGAAAAATCGTGTTCAGCAGCAGCGCCACGGTCTACGGCGACCCGGTCTACCTGCCCTACGACGAGGCCCATCCCACCGAGCCCACCAACCCCTATGGCCGCAGCAAGCTGCACGTCGAAGAAATGCTGTCCGACCTCGCCAAGTCTGACGCGAGCTGGGGTGTGGCCTGCCTGCGCTACTTCAACCCCGTGGGCGCGCACGACAGCGGCCTGATCGGCGAAGACCCCAATGGCATCCCCAACAACCTGATGCCCTTCATCGCCCAGGTGGCGGTGGGCCAGCGCGCCCAACTGGGCGTGTTTGGCGACGACTACGACACCCCCGACGGCACCGGCGTGCGCGACTACATCCACGTCATGGACTTGGCCGCCGGGCATTTGGCCGCGCTGGAGTTTTTGAACCGCGCATCGGGCTGGCACGCCATCAACTTGGGCAGCGGCAACGGAACGAGCGTGCTGGAGATGGTGCGCGCCTTCGAGACCGCCAGTGGCCGCCCCGTGCCCTACCAAATCGCCCCGCGCCGCCCCGGCGACCTGCCCAGCTACTACGCCAACGCCAGCAAGGCGTTGCAACTGCTGCACTGGCAAACCCAGCGCGGCATTGACGACATGTGCGCCACGACTTGGAAGTGGCAGTCGTCGGGCAAAAAGTAAAGTCGCTGGCCGCTGGCGGTGGCGCTCAGTCGCTTTTGTCGCCCAACTGCATCAACTGGCCAGCGGCCATCACCAGCACCAAGGCGATGTAGGTCAGCATCTTGCCGTCGCGGCCCAGCACCACCAAACCCAGCACCAGCACGACGGTGCCGATCACGGCATTCACCACAAACTGCCCCACCCACGATGCGGACGGCGACTTTTGCTTGAACAGCAGGCGGCTGAACCACGCCAGCAGCAGCCCCACGCCCAGCGCGGGAGCCACAAAGTTGAGCAGGTGAACAATCAGATCCAACAATCCCATGACGGTATAAGCAAATTTGCGGTGGTGTGATGGAAATGAAGCGAAGGGGCGAGTCGATTTTATAATCCGGGAATGGCAGTCTGGGCTTTGGGCATCAATCACACGACCGCGCCGCTGGATCTGCGCGGCCGTTTCGCGTTCGCGGTCGATCAAATGCAGCCCACGCTGCACGCGCTACGCCAGTCGTTTTCACGTCATCCGGAGGCGGCCATCATCTCGACGTGCAACCGCACCGAGATCTATTGCGCCGGTGACAGCCCGCAAACCGGCCACACGCTGGACTGGTTGGCCCACATCGGCGGCGTGAGTCCGGCGCTGCTGCGCTCGCACACCTACACCTTAGAAGACTCCCAAGTTGCCCGCCACGCCTTTCGCGTGGCCAGCGGTTTGGACTCCATGGTGCTGGGCGAAGCGCAAATCCTCGGTCAAATGAAAGACGCGGTGCGCGCCGCCGAAGACGCAGGCGCGCTGGGCGTGACGCTGAACCAAATGTTCCAGCGCAGCTTTTCCGTTGCCAAAGAAGTACGCACATCGACCGAGATCGGCGCGCACTCCATCAGCATGGCCGCCGCTGCCGTGCGGTTGGCCGGGCAGTTGTTTGAAGACCTGTCGCAAATCAAAATTTTGTTTGTCGGCGCGGGCGAGATGATTGAGCTGGCCGCCACCCACTTTGCGGCCAAGAACCCCAAGTCCATCGCCATCGCCAACCGCACGCTGGAACGCGGCGAAAAACTCGCCGTGCGCTTTGGCGGCGAGGTCATGCGGCTGGCGGACTTGCCGGGGCGTTTGCACGAATTTGATGCTGTCATCAGTTGCACCGCCAGCACCTTGCCGCTGATCGGCTTGGGCGCGGTCGAACGCGCCCTCAAAAAACGCCGCCACCGCCCTATGTTCATGGTCGATTTGGCCGTGCCGCGCGACATCGAACCCGAAG
>CALMOI010000536.1 GCA_937871735.1 uncultured Comamonadaceae bacterium | reverse complement strand
CGCTGCCCGCGCCCAGCGAGGTGCTGTTGAAAGTCACCGGGCTGGAAAGCTGCTATGGCCGCATCCAAGCGCTCAAAGGGCTGGACATTGAAGTGCGGCGCGGTACCACGGTGGCGCTGGTGGGGGCCAACGGCGCAGGCAAAACCACGTTTTTGCGCACGCTCTCGGGCGTGCAGCCGATGAGCGCCGGGCGCATCGTGTTTGACGGCGCAGACATCTCGGGCCTGCGCTCGGACTTGCGCATGCGGCGCGGCATTTGCCAGAGCCCGGAAGGGCGGCAGGTGTTTGGCCCGCTGTCGATTGAAGACAACCTGCGCTTGGGCGCGTACACCCAGCCGCGCCAACAGGTGCCGGGCGACTTGGACAAGGTCTACGCGATGTTCCCCATCCTCAAGGAAAAGCGCAAATTGCCTGCGGGCACCTTGTCAGGCGGTCAGCAGCAGATGCTGGCGATAGGCCGCGCTCTGATGGGTCGCCCCAAGCTGCTGCTGCTGGACGAGCCCTCGATGGGGCTGGCCCCGCTGCTGGTGGAGGAAGTGTTCAACGTGGTCAAAACCCTCAAAGCCCAAGGCATGACGATTTTGCTGGTCGAGCAAAACGCTTTTGCCGCGCTGGCGATTGCGGATTACGGCTACGTGCTGGAGACCGGCAAGCTGATCCTGAGCGGCACCGGCCAAGAACTGATCCACAACGAACAGGTGCGCGCAGCCTACCTGGGCATGTGATGCTTCGGGGCACGTTGCCCTGAAAAATACGATACAAATTAAATTGTTCATTCGTATTTATTTGTAGTTAATTTTTTCAATGTTGACTTGCCTGCGCTGCTGGCTTGCTGCGGGCCGATGCTGCGCGGATCTAAGTTAAATTTCTTTGAATATCAAGGGATTTCACCTAGGGAATTCGCTGCTTTCAGCGCCTGAAGGCCGCTGCTTATTCAATGTCAATGTGATACAGTTTTACAAAAATTTGTAGATATTTTGTAGCTATAAAAAAGCTGCAATCCACCCAACTGGAGCCCGCATGTCTCACCCTTTGCTTGACCAACACCGCGCCACGCTGGACGGGGCGCTGAACGCCATCGCCACCCGTGGCTACTGGGCCGCTTACAGCGAAATGCCCAGCCCTCGCGTTTACGGTGAAACCGCCGCTGAAGACGGCAAGCGCGCGTTCGAGTCTCACTTGGGCGCTAACTTTGATCTGGGCCAGCCCGGCCAAAGCGGCTGGGGCGGCCAAGAGCAATCGCCCTACGGCGTGGCGTTGGACGTGCATTACCCGGTCTGTGACCCCGAAGCCTTGGTGGCGGCGGGCTTGGCGGCCATGCCGGGCTGGCAGGCGGTGGGCGCAGCGGGGCGCACGGGCATCTGCTTGGAGATGTTGCAGCGCCTGAACCGGCAAAGCTTTGAAATTGCCCACGCCGTGATGCTGACCACCGGCCAAGGCTGGATGATGGCCTTCCAAGCCGGTGCGCCCCACGCGCAAGACCGGGGTTTGGAAGCCGTGGCCTACGCCTGGCGCGAGCAAAGTTTCGTGCCCGCCGAAACCACCTGGGAAAAGCCGCAAGGCAAAAACCCGCCGCTGGTGATGAAGAAGCACTACGAAGTGGTGGGGCGCGGCGTGGCGCTGGTGATCGGTTGCGGCACCTTCCCGACTTGGAACACTTACCCCGGTGTGTTCGCTGCGCTGGCCACTGGCAACGCCGTCATCATCAAGCCGCACGGCAACGCCATCTT
>CALMOI010000535.1 GCA_937871735.1 uncultured Comamonadaceae bacterium | reverse complement strand
ACACTGCAACAACAATGCCAAGAAAAATAATTAGGGTCAGATTCCAATTAAATACGCCAAAAAAAATCTCCGCAATAATCAGGGACGCATCAAAAATAATAGCTAAAAACCCACGCATTACAAGAAGATTTTCATCTTTTGATGGGTATCAATCAGGCTCTTTGAGCTTGCTGACAGGCCGTCCGGGCTGCGACTGACTGACTCGTCGCTCTGTTTTTTTTTGTAAATTTCCGACAAACTCAGCACCACCCAAGGCCCAGCCGCTCAGCGCTGATTGCGTCAAGGCGGTTTGTTGCTCCAGCGTGATGCCTGTGTGCACCAATTCGGCGTAAGCGGCTTCGCGAGCGAATGGCGTGTTACCCAAGCCCCAAAACAGTGCGGGCGGGGTGATGAGACGGTCGGTGCGTTGGCCTATGTAGTGGCCGTGACTCGACCACGGGTAATCAGCCGCTGTCGGCACCAAACCCGCACGCACCGGGTTGAGGTCGATGTAGGCCATGCAGGCCAACAAGTAGGACTCCACCTGAATCAAGGTCGATCGGTAACGCCCTTCCCACAACGTGCCACTGCGCTGCTGGCTGTCGTTGAAGTAGCGCACGTAACGCCGCCCCACCGCTTGCATGAGCTGCGGCAAGCCATCGGCAGTTTCGGGCGTGACCAGCAGATGAAAGTGGTTGTTCATCAGCACATAGGCGTGAACCGCCACCTTGAACTTGGCGGCGTTATCAGCCAGCAGCGCTAACAGGTACTGCCGATCTGCCGCCGTGGCAAAAATTGGCTGGCGGTTGTTGCCACGCTGGATGACGTGGTGCAGGTGTCCGGGCAGTGTGAGGCGAGGCAAACGGGCCATAAAGACAGCGGCGCAAAGCCCGGTGAGGTCAAACGGCGGCGGCTTCGGGCAAGTGAAAGCGCGTGTCGCCCAACGCATCAAGACCAAATTCGGTCAGGATGGCGCGCAGGCGCTCGGCAGCGCTGCGTTTTTTCTGGCCGGTGTACTTGGCGATGATGAGTTCGTTTTTCATGCTGTGCTCCCAGCCGACCAACTCAGTGACGGTGACTTGGTAGCCGCTGGCTTCCAAGTACAGACAGCGCAGCACGTTGGTGATTTGGCTGCCCATTTCACGCGTGTGCAGCGGGTGCCGCCACAGCTCGGCCAGCGGCGTGCGTGTCAAGGTGAGCGCTTTGCTGGCGTTCAAGTTGCGGGCAATTTCAGCTTGGCAGCACGGCACCAGCACCATGTACTTGGCGCGTTTTTGCAGGCCAAAGGCAATCGCATCGTCGGTGGCGGTGTCGCAGGCGTGCAGCGCGGTGACTACATCAATGCGCTCGGGCAGCTCGTCAGACTGGGTGGCTTCGGCCACGCTCAGGTTCAAAAAGCTCATGCGCTCAAAGCCTAGGCGACCGGCCAATTCACGCGACTTTTGCACCAGCTCAGGCCGAGTTTCGATGCCGTAGATGCGCCCGGCCTGCAATGCCTTGAAGTACAGGTCGTAAATGATGAAGCCTAGGTAAGACTTGCCCGCGCCGTGGTCAGCCAGCGTCAAGCCCTGCGCCGTGGGTGGCAGCTCGTGCAGCAACTTTTCGATGAACTGAAACAGGTGATACACCTGCTTGAGCTTGCGGCGCGAGTCTTGATTCAGCTTGCCGTCGCGGGTCAGAATGTGCAGCTCTTTGAGCAACTCCACCGACTGACCGGGGCGAATTTCAGGTGCCAAAGCGGGTGCGTCAGGCGCAGCGGCTGATTTTTTTTTCATGATGCAGAGGTGTTGTCGTCAGGCGCTGCGGCCAAAGTTGGGCCAACGTCGAGCGCCTGCCAACCCGCCAAACCCAACTGCTCCAGCGTGTCCATATTGACTTCGTAAATCGCTTCGGCTTCAGGAAAGGCTTGTACGGCGCGGTCGATGCTGGCCTCGCGAATCAAGTGCAGCGTGGGGTACGGCGCGCGATTGGTGTAATTGGTGATGTCGTCGTCCAAGGTACCGGCAAACTGAAATTGCGGGTGAAACGGCGCAATTTGCAACGTGCCATCCAAATCCAGCCGCGCCAGCACCGTATCCGCCTCGGCCACAAAGTCGTTGAAGTCCAAAAAATCTGGGAAGGCATCGGGCATGACCAGCAAGGTGGTGTCACGCACTTCGGGGTCGATGTCAGCCAAGGCCAGCAATTCGGTAGCTAACAAAGTCAACAACGCATTCGAAGCGGTGGCGGCAGTCACGGCGTAATGCACTTGATTTTTAACGTGAACGGCTTTGGCAAACGGGCATAAATTCAGCCCAATCACCGCCCGCTCCAGCCAGCGCTGCGTGTCTTGCGCGGCGATGCAGAGTCGGTCGCTCATGCGGCCACCGTGCAGCAAGCATCGATCACTTCGCGCACCAAGGCATCGGGCGCGCCACGCATCACCGCCTGACCGATGCCGTTGATCAGCACAAATTTGATTTCGCCCGCTTCTGATTTTTTGTCCACCCGCATCAGTGCCAGATAGCGACCGGCGTTGTCGTCAGCGTCAATCTTCGGGCCGACGACCGGCAAACCGGCGCGCTGCACCAACGTGATCAGGCGCTGCACAAAGGCTTCATCCACCAAGCCTAGCCGCTGCGACAAGCGCGCCGCCATCACCATGCCGCAACCCACAGCCTCGCCATGCAACCACGCGCCGTAGCCCATGCCCGCTTCAATGGCGTGGCCAAAGGTGTGTCCGAAATTCAAAATCGCCCGCAGACCGGATTCGCGCTCGTCTTGACCCACCACCCAAGCCTTGATTTCGCAACTGCGCTGTACGGCATAAGCCATTGCGATTGGGTCTTGGGCTTGCAGCGCATCGATATGGGTTTCGAGCCAAGTCATGAAATCGGCATCAGCAATCGGGCCGTATTTGATGACTTCGGCCAACCCAGCACTCAGCTCGCGGGGCGGCAGCGTGCGCAGTGTGTCCAAGTCGCACAACACCAATTGCGGCTGGTAGAACGCGCCAATCATGTTCTTGCCCAGCGGATGGTTGATGGCTGTTTTGCCACCCACCGAGGAATCGACCTGCGCCAACAGCGTGGTTGGCACCTGCACAAACGGCACGCCACGCATATAGCTGGCGGCGGCAAAGCCGGTCATGTCGCCCACCACGCCGCCGCCCAAGGCAAACAGCACGGTTTTGCGGTCACAGCCGTGGCCCAGCAGCGCATCAAAAATCAAATTCAGCGTTTCCCAGGTTTTATAAACCTCGCCATCAGGCAGCACCACCGTGTGAATGGCGGCGTACTTGCCCGCCAAAGCCGTGCGCAAGCGCTGCGCATAGAGCGGCGCTACGGTGGTGTTGGTGACGATGAGCGCTGTGTGCGCTTTGGGTGCGGCCGCATAGGCCTCGGCCACATCAAGCAAGCCGGAGCCTATCGAGATGGTGTAACTGCGATCGCCCAAAGCAATGGGCACCTGAATGGGGGAAGAGTTCACTTGCATAAGCCCGAGTTTAAGTCCCGAGCCCAGAGGCAATGCGGCCCCCCGAAGTCAGGACTCAGTGGCTGAGGAAGAAACTGATGATGGAGCACTGACACCGTCAGCAGCCAAGTCCAACTGCATCGTGATGGTGTTGAGCAGCATCGCAACCGAGGGTCGCCCGGTATCAATCACAAAATGGGCTGCTTCACGGTACAGCGGATCACGCGCCGCAAACAAATCCCGCAAACGCCCTAACGGATCTTTGACTTGCAACAAAGGCCGCGTGGCATCGTGCCGCAAACGACGAAATACATCTTCCGGGGTAGAGCGCAAATAAATGACCCGCCCCCGCTCGTGCAAGCGCGAGCGATTGGCGGGCCGTAACACCGCACCACCACCAGTGGCCAAAACCCCTTGGTGGTGCAGCGTCAAGTCATCAATAACCGACTCTTCCAAATCCCGGAACCGCTCCTCGCCCTCGCGTTCGAAATACTCCCTGATTGAGCAGCCCAATCGCTCCTCAATCACGTGATCCGAATCAACGAAGGGTAGACCCAAACGCCGGGCGAGTTGCCGCCCGACTGTGGATTTACCGGAGCCAGGCAGTCCGATGAGGCATATGGCCCAATCCATATTATTTTAATATGACACGCGATAATGTGACTCTA
>CALMOI010000534.1 GCA_937871735.1 uncultured Comamonadaceae bacterium | reverse complement strand
GTGCGCAACATCTGGGCCGCTTCGGTGAGGCTGAGTGTGCGCGGGATGCTGCTCATGGCAAGGCTGCAATAGTCTGCCGTGTGTTCATGCAAGCACCGCGAAGGGGTTTTGCATGGTTTGGACGCATTCGGCCCATGCCGTTTGGTATGCGTCCCACAGTGATTGGCCCAGCTCGCAGCGGGTGTTGTTGCTGCTGCCGCTGGCGCGGCAGGTGGGGCATGAAAAGTGATGGGTGTGGTACTTGGCGGCTTCGATGCGCCATGCGTTGGTGGTCATGCTGCATCACTTTTTAGGTCGATCATCACGGTTTCCGACTCATTGCTGGAAAACACTGGAGGTTTCCATTTAGGGTAACTTGCACGGCGAATCCAACAGGCCAGTGATCCGTTAATTCCAGTTCTACATGCTTCTGGATGTGTATCCGGGTGTTCGTAGTGGGCTGTGTAGTGCCACCGGCCAGCTCCAGCCCTTGTGCGAGACACGGCAATCACATTCACCAGTCGATCTTCAGACTCAAAGGTGTAGGTGTTCGTGCTAAGTGCTACCTTGCGAATTGGGATAGGCAGTGTGAGCTTCATGCTGGAACTCCTGTAATGCTCAGTGCTGCGGTGATTGGACGCACCCAGATCGGTGTAGCGCTGAGCTGGAATGTCTCTCCGCCCCATGCCAGCAGCAGGGTGCGGCCCATGACTTCGGCAATAGCTTGGGCGGCGCTGCTGGGGACGGCGTTACCGATGCGTTCGCGCCATGCTTGGTCGCTTAAGCCATCAAGCTCAAATTGCTCTTCGGGGTCAACCAGGGATTGCAGTGCGGCCAGCTCCAGGGTTGTGAACGGTCGGTGCCACGTGCCGTCTTCCGCAACGATGCGGCAGATCAGTTTGTCGGCTGCGGCTGGAACAGTGGTAGTGCCTATGGTGGAGTCAAGTGTTCCAGATCTGGGGTCGGCCACCGACCAGCGCCCGTTGTCGTGGCACGCTGCGGCGCTGACGGCCCCTGACTGGGTATTCCAGGGGATGATGCCGTAGTGGCCGCCGCTTTGGTAGTCGCGTCGATCGCTGGCCATGCCGCTGCGCGGGTCAGCGACAGCGTAAGCGCCCTGGCCGGTGGTGCTGCCGCTGATGACTGTGCCCGCTGCGCGCTGCCAGTCGGCCACCCCGTACTTTGCGAAGTCGGCACCGACGTTGCGCGGGTCGGCCACGCATCCGCCCACAGATCCCAGGCCGCCGGTGACGGTCATGGCGTGGTCAGACCACCGAACTACGCGAAATGCATTGCTGTGCAAAGTACTAGGGCAGCGAGGATCGGCCACGCTGAACGTGCCTTGTCCCGGAGACTTGACGCCGATGACGGCTCCTGTGGATTCATTCCATTGATTGATGCCGTACTGGCTGTACTGGGCTGCTTCAGGCGGGTGGCGTGGATCGGCCACGCTGAATGCGCCTGTTGCGGGCCGGGCGTTGCCGGTGACGGTGCCGCAGGGGGCGCTCCAGCGGCGCACGCCCAGCGTACCGACGTGCATGTCGGGCACGATCAGGTAGTCGCGCAGCACGCCATCGGCCACTTCCAGCCGGTTCAGGCTGCGCCAGTCGCCACCGGCGCGCACAAATGCCAGGCGCACCCAGGTTTTCCACTGTAAGGCAGGGATGCGGTGCATGGCCCCGGCGCGCAGGTCGCCCGGCATGGGCATGCGGCCCAGCACGTCGCCCACAGCGCGCAGTGGGCGACGGTCGGGCTGGTACAGCATGGGCGGAACTTGCTCGATGTGCCGGGCGACCAGCAAGAAGCGCTTGCGGCTTTGGGCCAGTCCGCCCAACTCGCCGCAATCGTGCGTGGTCTCGGCCACGGCATAGCCGTAGGCACGCAGCATGGCGGTGATCTGGTCAAGCAGGGCGCGACCACGAGTGGCAAGGCGCGGCACGTTCTCGAACAGCACCAGCTCGGGCGGGTGGTCGGCCCAAGCCTCCAGCATCAGCCACACGCCGCGCAGCGTGAGGCGGTTGAGGGCTTGGTACTTGGGCGTTTTGCTTTTGGTTTCGTTCAGCAAGCCGCTGAAGCCCTTGCATGGGGCGGACAAGAACACGATGTTGGGCCGCTCGCCACCGGCCGCGCGCTGGAGGTTTTTCGGTGTGGCCTCGCGCCAGTCGCTGGGCGGCTGGTGGCCGTGAAAGGCGATGTACTGCTCGCGGTCGAACAGATCCAGCACGGTGCCGGGCACGCCAGCGAGTCGGCCAAAGTCGGCAATGCTGGCCTTGTCAACGTCGATGCCGCCCAGGCAGCGAAAGCGGGCTTGCACGGTGCCCACGCGGGGCGATGCGGCGTTGAAGCCCTTGGCTCCACCGCCAAGGCCGCAGAACAAATGAAAGTGTTTGATTTCTACGGTGCTCATGCCATCACCCCATGAACGTAGCTGTTGGTGTTGGATTGGTTGCCGACGGCGCTCAGGATCTGCTCGCTAAGGGCGACTAGGGTGCTGTCGTTGTTGATAGTGTTTTCAGGCTGTGGATGAGCTGCTCGGTGGGGTGGGGGTCATCGGTCTTTTGTAGGCCGGGTCGGTGGATGCGGATGGTGGTCAGTTTGGCGTTCACACCCACGCGCTCTAGGGTTTGCAGTTTGGCTTTGAGGTGGGTTTGTTCCCAGGGCATGCGCAGGTCGGTGATGACGACGTTGGTGTTGTCGTAGGCGATTTGATAGTCGATCCAGCGGCTGACGATGTCGCTCCAGTAGTAGGTGTTGAAGCGGCGTTTGTAGTCGCCCCAGCGCTGCATGACCCAGCGCGGGCTGCGCGGCGCGCTGATGCATTCGCTGGGGCTTTCGTCGCTGCCACGCAGGGTTTGCATGGCCCAGCGGATGAAGTCGGGGTTTTTGCTGTGGTCGATGCTGAGGGTAGGGAAGGGCTCATCTTTGCAGTGGCGGGTGGTGAAGTAGCGTTCGTCGATATGCCAGTTTTTGCAGGCTTCAGAGCGGATGGCGTCGGCATAGGCTACGGTGCGCCACCCGGCGCTGGCCAGGGCGCATGCAGCGCTGTCTTTGCCGGATCCGGCTGCGCCGGTGAGGGCGACGATGTGAACGATGGGTTGGGTTTTGGGCATGGCTGGCTCTCCTGTGGTCATTGGTCGCGGTAGTTGATGCTGCGGATAGGTTGCGGGGTGTAGCTGCCGGCGCGGGGCGGCTGCCAGTTGCTGGCGGGAAGGGGTTCATAGGGGCGGGTGACTACGCTGGGGGCCGTGCCGGCGCGCTGTTCGGCGGTGAGGCCGTAGCCGTTGTTGGGCTTGAGCTTGGCGTTGCGTTTGCCGATGGTGTCGAGCACTTTGGTGTTTGGTGTGGGGTTGGTCATGTGGCGGCTTTGTGGTGGTTTCAGTGTTTGGGGGCTTCAAAAACCCAGCAGTAAACGGATTTGTTTTTGATGGCGCTGTTGACGGTTTTGATGTCGACGAAGCGGTATTTCTTGGACGTTTTCAGGGCCTTTTTCAGCTCGGCCATGACGGGGATTTGCTGGCGGTGGTTGGCGGCCACCTCTGCAAAGTGGCTGAGGTTGACGGCGATCAGCTCAGCGTCGGCGCTGTGGTTGAGCAGCGGGGTGTAGTCGTAGCCGCCGTTGACACGCATGCTGCCCACGGTGTCGAGGTACTCGAAGCACTCCCAGAACTCGGCCACCAGGGGGTGATCGGCGTTGATGGAGTGCTGGCGCTCGCGGGCCATGGTGATGATTTGCTCGCGCACCTGGTCGAACTGGTGGTCGTGGATGCGTACCAGTTGGCGCAGGGCTTCGCACATGCCCAGCAGCTGGGCGTGGTTCTTGGCGATGCGGGGTTTGGCGATGCCGTCTTGCGCCAGCAGGAACTGGACGCGCTCTTCGTGGGTGCTGGTGATGACTTCGAGCAGCTTGGGCTCGCGCTTGAGGGCGCTCAGGATGAAGCCGCTGACTTGCTCGATGTCGTAGCGCTCGATGGTTTTGGCGCTTTCGTAGCTGGATGGGGTGAAGCCACGGGTGTCGAAGGTCATGTGGCAGATGCGTTCCATGATGGCTTGGCTGGCCTGCACGGGGTTGTTCTGGCTGATGACGATGCTGGCGCGAAACGGTGGGTCGTAGGTTTCGTTGCCGCCGGTTTTCACGCCGGTGGTGCGGATGGAGTTGCCGTTGTAGGCGTCTTTGAGTTCGTCCCAGTCGAAGGACTTGATGTGGGCTTGGTTGCCGCTTTTGGTTTCGCGGTCAGATTCGATCAGCACGATGGGCAGGCCCGCAACTTGGGTGAAGGTGCGCATACGCCCGGCGCTGGTGGATTTGCTGGGGTCGAAACCTTCGTAGTCGCGGCCTAGCAGCTTCCAGAGGAACTGGATCAGGGTGGATTTGCCGCTGCCGGGCTCGCCAACGATTTCAAGGAACGGGAAGCTGGCTTGTTGGTGGCGGATTTGCTCAGCAAACAAGCTGCCCAGCCAGAAGGCGGTGGCGATGTAGCCTTTGACACCAAATGCGGCCCACAGGTGCTGCTGCCAGTCTTTGGTGTAGTGATCGGGGTTAGGGTTGATGTCCAAGCGAATGCTCCGTTGCAGGGTTTTGATGGAAAGGTTGCCGACTTCGAAGAAGTCTTCTTTGTTGATGTCGTGGATCTGCCCGCCATGCACGGCGACGTTGGGGAAGACGTAGACGCTGTGTTCGCGGCTGTAGCCCACAAAGTCCACGGTTTTGACGGTGCGGATGTTGTAGAGCTGGCGCTGCATGATCCGTTCGAGCTGGGCGCTGCTGCCGCTGAACATGGCACCGGGGGCCATCTCCAACAGGCGCTTTTTGAACTCGCTGGCGGTGCTAAGGTGCCCGGCGGTGAAGGTGTCTTTGCGGTCGGCCCCGGTGTGTGGGAAGCGCACGCGCATGTAGTACCAGCTCTCGGCAGTCACGTCGTTGCGCTGGTAGTAGAGGGTAGAGAAGTCGCAGGTGGCGATGTGGCGCAGGGAGCCAGATTCGGCCAGCGCCAGTTCACGCCGCTCTTCTTCGCTCATGTGCGGGCGGTGGCCGCCTTCGACATCTTTGGTCAGGGTGTCGATGGCTTTGTTGTAGCGCTCCAGGTCGAGCTTGAACCAGTAGGTTTGCTTGTCATGCACCAGGTCAAAGTCTGCTTTGCCGGTGTGGTTGTAGGTGAGCAGGGCTTTGTCTTTGGCGGTGGCGGCGATCAGCAGCGCACCGTGGTAGCGGTAGTCCTTGAGGTGCTGGTCTTGCAGCATGTCGCGCTGGTGGGCATCGTTCCAGTCCAGCTTGGTCTTGCCCTTTTGCGGGATCTGGGCGGCCAGACACGTCCAGCCGTCGTCGCGGGCGCGCTTGACGTGTTTGCGGGTGAATGTGCGCCCGGCAGTGTCGCCATCAAGCGCCCAGACCAGTTTGGGTTTGTTGCGGCTGATGCCTTGGTGGTTGAGCTGCGTGTCTAGCGCTTGCAGGGCGTGCTCGGGGTAGTTGTTGCTGCTCATCAGCGACACGGCGTGGATGCCGTGGTGGGCGAGGGCGATGGCGTCAAAGATGCCTTCTACCAGCCAGAGTTCATCGACCGGGGCAGCATCGTCAATGAAGGTGAGGCTGGGCATGGCCCACCAGTGGCCTGCGTAGCTGCCACCGGCTTTGAAGTTGGCTTTTTTGCTGAAGCGTCCGGGCTTGTCGATCAGCCGTTCCCAGTGGGTGTCGGCCAGCTTGAAGCGCACGGTGGCCGTGCTGTGGCCGGTGCGGTGGTCGGTGTAGACCTCTTGGGTGTACAGGCCACGGATGCGATCCAGCTCAAAGCCGCGATTGAATTTGAGGTACGCATCGGCGGCGGCGTTGGGGTTTTGCTGTTCTACGGGCTTGGACAGCTCGGGTTTTTGGAAGCGGTCAGTCCAGCTCTCGAACAGGTCGGGGTACAGCTCTTTGGCGTGGGCTTCGTGGCCGCAGTTGTTAGTTCGGGCGCACTTGATGACCCAGGGTGAGGCGGCGTATGTCCACATCTCCTTTTGGGCACAACTGGGGCACAAACCCTCACGTAAGTACTTGCCCCCTGCCTTGAGCTTGAAGCCGTAGTCGCGCTGAAGGTTTTGCGCGATCTCGTCCAGCAGGTCGTCGGTGTAGTCCATCACTGCGACTTACTTGGCTTTGGCTGCTAATGCGGCACTGACTTGCTGGCAGCGGGTGATAGCAGCGCGCAGGGCGGTGATGAGGTCAGGAGCGTGGGTGTGGGTGATGTCGTAGGTGGCTTGGTAGCCAGGCGTGACCAGGCTGAGGTTGATGACGTGTTCGCGATGGTGGGTCCGGCTGTAGACGTAGGTGTTGTATTTGCAGTTGATGAAGGTGATGGAGGTGGTAATGTCGATACGGCCTGCATGTTCAGCAGGGGGAGTGCGCAGACCGGACTCAATAGCGTTGATCAGGATTTGGGCTGAGTCGGGGGTGAGCCAGCCGCTGAAGTTGAAGCCTTCAGCGGTGTTGGTCAGGACGATGAAGGGCAAGCCTTTGGCACGGAAGGGGTGGCGCTGGGTGTGGATGTCGAGGGTGCCGAGGTCGATGTCGCTGGTTTCGCGGTCGTGCTGGGTGCCGACGCGGATGCAGTCGTGCAGTTCCCAGTGGGCACCGTGGCGGTCGAGGGGGGCGGGTGTTGTGGCGGTGGTTTTAGCGGTGGTCATGGTTAGCTTTCAGTGAGTTGTTGAATTTGGGCGTGAGTGGGGCCGCAGGGCCTGCAAAACAGGCTCTGTGGG
>CALMOI010000533.1 GCA_937871735.1 uncultured Comamonadaceae bacterium | reverse complement strand
CAGTGCGGCTCAGCGGGTGTTGCCACTCCAAGCTGGCCACACTCAGGTAGCGGCCTGCGACGATCTGCCCGTTTTTGCTGACCCCCAAGTCGTGGTAGCCGTAGCCGCGCACGGTGTTGTCGCCGCCAGTCAAAAACAGTTGGGTGCTGGGAATGGCGGCGCTGGCTTGGGCCAGCACGGCACCGGCTTCGGCCCGTGCGGCCAAGCGCCCGGCAAAGGCCGTGTCGCCCAAGGGCACATAGCCCTGCCAGCGGCCCAGCAGCCGGGTGAAGGGCAGCATCGGCCCCAACGTGACACCGCCGCCCAGTTCCACCGCCAAGCCGTAGCCGCGTGTTGGAAACAGCACGTCGTTGAAATGCCGCTGGGTGTAGGCGTAGTTGGCACTGACGGCCTCGGCGGTGGTGACGTTGGTGCTGGTCACGCGGCTGCGGTCGTATTGCAGGTAAATCTGGCGGTCAATGCGCTCGCCCGTTTGCGTGCGGCCCCAGCGCCAACGCAAGCTTTGTTCGGGCTGGCTGTTGACTTGCTCTTGTTTGACCAGCGCCGAGGTCAGCCAGCGCCATTGCTTGTCGTCGGGCGGCGAGGTCAATTCCACGCCCAGCGATTGCGTGTCACGGTCAGCCGACAGTTTGGTGACTGAGCCCCAGCCCAAACCCGGCAGCAAATGGTGCGTGTGTTCCACAGATGCACGCGCGCCGCTGTCAGTGCTGCCGCCCACGCCCAGCACCAATTTTTGCAGCTTGGCTTCGCGCAGTTCAAGGCTCACGGGCGCGGCAGTCGGGTTGCCCGAGGTGGTGTCGAGCCGAATGAAGGCGCTTTCGAAGTAGCCGCTGTCAATCAGCCGCTGCTGTGCTTGCAGCATGCGGTCTTGGTCATAGTCTTCGCCCGACTGCAAGCGCGCCAGCCGCGTGACCAGCGCCGCGTCATAGCGTTGCAGCCCGGTGATGCTGAGCGTGCCCAGTTGGTAGGCCGGGCCAGAGTCCAGCAGCACGGTGAGCCGGGCGCTGTGGTTGTCGGGGTCGATGTCGGCGATGCTGTCTTGCAATTGGCCGCTGGGGTAGCGCTTGCGCGTCAACTCGCGCAGCAGTTGCTGCTTGGCCGCATCCCAGTCGCTCTGCGTGAAACGCTGGCCTTGGCGCAGCAACCAACTGGTTTTGATTTGCGCCCGCAGCGCCGCTTGGTTGGCATCCGTGGCCAAGGCACCGGCAAATTGAATCTCGACTTGCGTCACGCGGGTGGGCTCGCCGGGGCTGACGTGCAGCGTGATGTGGCGCGGCGCAGTGGCCACCGCTGGCGTTGCGAGTTCGGCAGCGGCGGGCGCATCCGCCGCCGGACGGGTGAAGGCCAAGGTGGGCGCAAAGTAGCCCAAAGTTGCCAGCAGTTGCTGGGCATCGGCTTGGGCCGCGTCCAGCAGACGGGTAAGTTCGCCATCGTCCAAGTCGGGCAAATCGCGGTAGCGCAGCAGCTCCAAATGGCTTTGCAGCACGGCGCGGATGTCGTCTGGCGCGTCGAT
>CALMOI010000532.1 GCA_937871735.1 uncultured Comamonadaceae bacterium | reverse complement strand
CGAAAAGCCTTCTAGCCAGACCGCATCGGCTCGCGGCAGCGCCAGCGCCAGGGTGAAGGCCACGGGCTCGGCCCCGCAGGCGGCCAAGTCGCTCAGGTTCACGGCCAGGGCTTTGTGGCCCAAGCGGGCGGGATCGACGGTGGATAAAAAATGCCGCCCTTCGACCAGCATGTCGCTGGAGATGGCCAGTTGCTGGCCGGGGGCGGGGGGCAGCAGTGCGCAGTCGTCGCCAACTCCAAGGTCAGCGCGGCGCACCGGGCGTTTGAAAAAACGCTCGATCAGGTCAAATTCACCCATGTCTGGCGCGGCTCAGTGCAGCACGCGGCCTGTGGCATCTAGGGTGAAGCGGGGAATGGCCACGTCAAAGGCGGTGCCGTCTTCCAGCACGAAGCGGTAGCTGCCTTCCATGCTGCCGGTGGGTGTGCGCAGGTGGCTGCCGCTGGTGTATTCAAAGGCTTCGCCCATTTTGAGCATGGGTTGGTGGCCGACCACGCCCAGGCCTTTGACCTCTTCGCGGTGGCCGTCTTCGTCCACGATGATCCAGTGGCGCGAGATCAACTGCGCCGCTTGCGGCCCTTTGTTGATCACCGTGATGGTGTAGGAAAACGTGTAGCTCTCGCTGAGCGGAGACGATTGCTCCGGCTGGTAGCGTGGCTGCACGCGAATGTCGATGTGGGGGGTGTCGGAGGTGCTCATGACCACGATCTTAATAGGCACCGAACACCCCCGTGCGCCGCTGAACTGCGACAATGCCGCCCTCACTTTTTGCCCCATCATGACCACCACTTACCGCATCGCCCCGTCTATTTTGTCCGCCGACTTTGCCCGCTTGGGTGAAGAGGTGCGCAGCGTCATCGCCGCTGGCGCGGATTGGATCCACTTTGACGTGATGGACAACCACTACGTGCCCAACTTGACCTTCGGCCCGATGATTTGCCAAGCGCTCAAGCCGCACGCCAAAACCCCCGACGGCCAGCCCGTGCCCATCGACGTGCATTTGATGATTCAGCCGGTCGATGCTTTGGCCGCCGCCTTTGCTGACGCGGGCGCTGACCTGATCAGCTTTCACCCCGATGCGTCGGGCCACGTTCACCGCAGCGTGCAAGCCATCAAGGCCAAGGGCGTGCAGGCCGGTTTGGTGTTCAACCCCGCCGAGCCGCTGGACGTGCTGGACTGGGTGATTGACGACATCGACCTGATTTTGATCATGTCGGTCAACCCCGGCTTTGGCGGCCAGAGCTTCATCGACAGCGCGCTGCGCAAGGTGGAAGCGGCCCGCAAGCGCATTGAGGCCAGCGGGCGCGACATTCGCCTGGAAGTGGACGG
>CALMOI010000531.1 GCA_937871735.1 uncultured Comamonadaceae bacterium | reverse complement strand
CACCAGGGCGTCGAGCGCGTCATTGCGCATGGCGCGGTTGCCCAGGGTCTCGGCCGCCGCTTGCAGGGCCTTGAGGATGGGCACGCCAGCCCCCGCCAGCATGGCCAGCGTGCTGGCAAAGCGCGCCGCGTTGTAGCCCCGCGCCAAGCGGCCCACCAGTGGCAGGTTCAGCCAAGCGGCATCAAAGCGCTGTTGCACGCCGGGGTTGCGCAGCGCCACGCGGCCCACCGCGCCGCCCACCAGCAGCAGGCCCAGCACCGCCCAGCCGTAGTGGCGCACCAAGTCGCTCAAGGCCAGCATGGCGACGGTCAAAAAGGGCAGCGCCCGCTTGGTGCCCGCAAACACGGTGGCGATTTGCGGCACCACGTAGCCCACCAAAAACAGCACGATGGCAATCGCCACCAGCGTGACGATGGCCGGGTACAGCATCGCGCCCATCAGCTTGGCTTTCAGGGCTTCGCGGTCTTCCAAGTCGTCGGCCAAGCGGTCGAGCACGCCGCCCAAGTGGCCGCTTTGCTCGCCCGCGCCGATCACGGCGGTGTAAATCGCTGAAAACTCACGCGGGTGCTGACCCAGCGCCCGCGCAAAGCTGGCCCCGGCGTTGACTTCTGCGCGCAGGGCGGCAACCAAGTTGCGCTGGGCTTCTTCTTCCGCTTCGTCAGACAGCGCGGTCAGGGCGCGTTCCAGCGGCAAGCCCGAGGTGATCAGCCCGGCCAGTTGCCGCGTCCAAATGGTCAGCCGGTTGGCGTTGAACACGCGTGGCGCAAACAGCCCGCCGCCGCTGCGGCTGCCGTCGGTGTTGTGCGCCGCGTCGCCTGTGACGGGTTCCACCGTCAGCGGTACCAGCGCCTGCGCCCGCAGCAGGCCACGCGCCGACTTGGCGGTGTCGGCCTCAATCACGCCCTTGCGGGTTTTGCCTGCGGCGTCGAGGGCTTCAAAAGAATAAGCAGGCATAGCGTTTCAGGGGGAATGCCGCAGCGACGACACGAAGTGCGGAGTGTGGGGGGCTCACAGTTTTAGTCGCGGGTCACGCGAATCAGTTCTTCGCGGCTGGTGATGCCCGCTTGCACCAAGCGTTCGCCGTCGTCGCGCATCAGCGTCATGCCTGCGGCCAAGGCTGCGGTGCGGATCTCGGCTTCAGAGGCGCGGTTGTGGATTTGGGCGCGGATGGCGTCGTCAGTCACCAGCAGCTCGAACACGCCGGTGCGCCCGGTGTAGCCGGTTTGGCCGCATTCGCCGCAGCCCGCGCCGTGGCAGTGCACGCACAGCTTGCGCACCAGCCGCTGCGCCAGTGCGCCCAACAGCGACGAACTGAGCAAGAAGGGCTCCACACCCATGTCGGTCAAGCGGGTGACGGCGCTGGACGCGTCGTTGGTGTGCAGCGTGGCCAGCACCAAGTGCCCGGTCAAGCTGGCCTGAATGGCGATTTGCGCGGTTTCAAAGTCGCGGATTTCGCCAATCATGATCACGTCCGGGTCTTGGCGCAGGATGGCGCGCAGAGCTTTGGCAAAGGTCAGGTCGATCTTGGCGTTGACCTGGGTTTGGCCCACGCCGGCCAGTTCGTATTCGATGGGGTCTTCCACCGTCATGATGTTGCTGCTGCTGGCATCCAGCCGTTGCAGCGCCGAGTACAGCGTGGTGGTTTTGCCCGAGCCTGTCGGGCCGGTGACCAAGATGATGCCGTGTGGCTGCGTGACGAGGTGTTCAAACCGGCGCAGCACATCGCCTTGCATCCCCACAGCTTCAAGGCTGAGTTTGCTTTCGGATTTGTCCAACAGGCGCAGCACGGCGCGTTCGCCATGCGCGCTGGGCAGCGTGGAGACGCGCACGTCCACCGCCCGCGTGCCGATGCGCAGGCTGATGCGGCCATCTTGCGGCAGGCGCTTTTCGGAGATGTCGAGGTCGGCCATGATCTTCAAGCGCGAGATCAGCGCGGCGTGCAGGGCGCGGTTGGGTTGCACCACTTCGCGCAGCGTGCCGTCCACCCGAAAGCGCACGCTGGAGGTGCGCTCGTAGGGTTCGATGTGGATGTCGCTGGCCCCGTCGCGGGCGGCTTGCGTGAGCAGCGCGTTCAACATGCGGATGATGGGCGCGTCGTCGCTGTTTTCCAGCAAGTCTTCGACGGCGGGCAGCTCTTGCATCATGCGGCTTAAATCGGCATCGCTTTCAACTTCGCTGACCACGGCGGCGGCGCTGGATTCGCCTTGGGCATAGGCGCTGCTGATGCGCTGGGCCAGCGTGGCCGCGTCGGTGCGGGTCAAGGTCAGCGCGTCGGTGGCAAATTTGCGCTGCACTTCGCCCACGGCGCACCAGTCGGGCTGGTGGTGGTGCCAGAGCGTGAGGCGCGAGCCGTCGTCCTCCAGCAGCAGTTGGGCGGTGCGGGCAAAGGCGTAGGGCAGGGGGTAGCGCATGGGGTGTCAGCGTGTGGCGGGCACTTCGGTCAGGGGCCGGGCGACTTCGGTTTTGCGCTCGCCACGGTTGCTCAGGTCGGGCAGCACGAAGGCTTCTGACACCGACAGCATTGGGTTGGCTTGGGGCGCGTTGGTCTTTTGCTCGGTTTGCATCAGGTCGTAGCGGTCCATCGTCAGCGCGTTGCTGGTTTCCGGGTTGCGGATCACGGTGGGGCGCAAGAACACCATCAAATTGGTTTTGGTGCGGCTGCGCGTTTCGCTTTTGAACAGGTTGCCCAACACCGGCACATTGCCCAAACCGGGCACTTGCTCTTTGGAGCCCGAGTACTCGTCTTGCAGCAAGCCGCCCAGCACGATGATGGCTCCGTCATTGACCAGCACGTTCGATTCAATCGAGCGCTTGTTGGTGGTGGGGCCGTTGGCGTTGCTCTTGGTGGAGGCATCCACGCTGGACACTTCTTGGTAAATCGTCAGCTTGACGGTGCCGTTTTCGCTGATTTGCGGGCGCACTTTCAAGGTCAAGCCCACGTCTTTGCGTTCGATGGTTTGGAAGGGGTTGCTGGTCGATGAGCTGGTCGAGGTGTAGGAGCCGGTCACGAACGGCACGTTTTGCCCGATGACGATCTTGGCCTCTTCGTTGTCCAGCGTCAGCAAATTGGGTGTGGACAGCACGTTGCCGGTGCCGCTTTCGTCCAGCAAGCGCCCCAGCGCGCCCAGCACGTAGTTACCGCCAATTTTGGTGGCTACGCCCAAGTTCAGCCCTTTGCTGACGGTGGTGCTGGTGCTGCCGGTGGCAATGTTGGTGGCCAAGGTGGCCAAGTTGCTGGCTCCCGTGCCAAAGTTGGTGCCCAAGCCCAATTGGCCGACCACGCCTTGCCACTGAATGCCAAATTCAGCGGCCTTGTTGCTGTTGACTTCCACAATCAAGCTCTCGACCAGCACTTGGGCGCGGGCGCTGTCGAGCTTGTCGATCACGGCGCGCAATTGGCGGTACTGCGGCTCGGGCGCGGTGATGATCAGCGAGTTGGTGGTGGGGTCGGCTTGAATTTGCCCGCCGGTCGAAGGTTGGTTGCTGCTGCTGGTGCTCGACGAACTGGTGGTGGTGCTGGACGTGGCACTGGTGGCAGACGGCGTGTTGCTTGCCACGCTGGTGGTGCTGCTGCTGGCCCCGGTGCCCGACATGGCCGCCCGCAAGCTGGTGGCGAGCTTGGTGGCATCGGCGTTCTTCAAATACACCACGTAGATGTTGCCCGCGTTGCCATTGCCGTTTTGGGTGTTGGGCTGGTCGAGCTTGGCGACCAGCGCCTTGACCAGCGCCAGCCGCGCCGGGTTGGCGGCGCGCAAGATCAGCGAGT
>CALMOI010000530.1 GCA_937871735.1 uncultured Comamonadaceae bacterium | reverse complement strand
CCGCTCGTGGTCACGGCCATGAACGGCGTGCCTTGGTGGTTTTTGCACGGGCTGGGGCCGCGTTGGGCCGGGCAGCGCATCGCCTGCACCGACCCCGATGGCCGCATCGCCCAGGCGTTGCCGCTGGCGCAGGTGGTGGGCTGCGTGGTACATGCCAGTTGCGCGGTCGAGGAGCCAGGGCTGATCCGCCACCACTTTGGCGCGGGCCTGATTTTGGGCGAGGCCCACGGCCAGCCCAGCGCGCGGGTCGAGGCGCTGGTGGCGCTGCTGCAAGGGGCGGGGCTGGCGGCGAGTGCGTCGGCACAGATCCAAAAGGACATCTGGTTCAAGCTCTGGGGCAACATGACCATGAACCCGGTCAGCGCCTTGACCGGAGCCACCGCCGACCGCATCTTGGACGACGAGCTGGTGCGCGGCTTCATCAACCGCGTGATGCTGGAGGCCCAGGCCATCGGCACCGAGCTGGGCTTGCCCATCAACCAGCAGCCCGACGACCGCCACGCGGTGACGCGCAAGCTGGGCGCGTTCAAGACCTCGATGCTGCAAGACGTGGAGGCGGGCAAGCCGATTGAGCTGGACGCGCTGGTCAGCGCCGTGCGCGAGCTGGGCCAGCTCACCGGCACCGCCACGCCCTACACCGACGCGCTGCTGGGGCTGATGCGGCTGCGCGCTCAGGTGCTGGGGCTGTACTAACGCACCAACCGGATCAGGTAACCGTGGTGGTTGTAACTGGTGCGCACTTCACCGTCTTTGAAGCTGATTTGCCACGCGCTACCGGGGTAGCCGTCATACAAAGAGGCTGACCAAAACCACTCCGCCGGAGTGCCAGGGAAGGCATCCAAGTCAATCACCGGGCTGGGCTGCGTGCGGTCAACCAAGCTGAACAGCTCTTTGGCGGTGGGCAAGCGCCAACCTTTTTGCGATTGGGTGTGCGCCACGGCGGCTTCGTGAACAAAGGTCGCGGGCGTGCCAGCGCAGGTCACGCCATCCCAGTTCATGCCCTCAAGGCAACGCCGCCAAGTCAGGTGGGTGGTGCGATCAACGGCCTCGCTGTCACCTTTGATGTAGCGAAATCGGGGAGCCTGTGCCAGCGCGCTGCCCGCCAAGACAGCGGCCAGCAACGCGATGATGGTCATGTGCTGAAGTCGTTTCATACCCAGTCAATCTTGTTACAGCGGATGCTCCGTGTAAAAACGTCCGCCGTGGTACAGCAAGGGCGCTGCGCCAGCGCGGTGGCTGCACCGCTCCACTTCGCCCACAAAGATGATGTGGTCACCCTCGTCGTAGCGGCTGCGGTTGAAGCATTCAAAGGTGGCGACGGCTCCGGCCAACAATGGCGCGCCCGCCACGCCTTCGGTGAATTCAACACCGGCCCAGCGGTCGATGCCGCGTGTGGCAAAGCGTTCGGCCAGCGCCTGCTGGTCTGCGCCCAAGATGTTGATGGCGTAGTGCGAGCCGGTGCTGAGCGTGGGCATTGAACTGGCGGCGCGCCCCAAGCTCCACAACACCAGCGGCGGAGCCAGCGACACCGAGTTGAACGAATTGGCCGTCAGCCCCACCAACTCGCCCGCCGCATTGCGCGCAGTGATGATGGTCACGCCCGTGGCAAACATGCCCAGCGCGGCGCGGAACTCGCGGGCATCAAAGGCCGGCGGGGCTGCTTGCAGGGGTGCGGAGGTGGGCAAGCTCATGCGGACTCCGCCGTGCTGGCCGCCATGCGCTCGCTTTTCCAGTACACGTCGTCGCCCACGCTGCCGTCCGGGCGGTAGCGGTTCAGCACCCGCGCCAGCACGAACATCAGGTCAGACAGGCGGTTCAGGTACTGGCGCGGCGTGTCGTTCAGCGCTTCGGCATCGCCCAAGGCGACCACCACGCGCTCGGCGCGGCGTGCCACGGTGCGGCACACATGCGCCAGCGAGGCCGCGCGCGTACCGGCGGGCAAGATGAACTCTTGCAGACGCGGCAGGTGTTCGTTGTGCTCGGCCAGCGCTTCGTCCAGCGCCAGCACGGCGGCGGGTTTGAGCAACTCATAACCCGGAATCGACAGCTCGCCGCCCAAGTTGAACAATTGGTGCTGCACTTCGACCAGCAGCGTGCGCACGCCGTCGGGCAGCGGCTCGCACAGCAGCACGCCCAAGTGGGAGTTGAGTTCGTCCACATCGCCCATCGCGTGAACGCGCGGACTGTTTTTGCTGACGCGCTGGTTGTCGCCTAGGCCGGTGGTGCCGTTGTCGCCCGTGCGGGTGGCGATTTGTGTGAGTCGGTTGCCCATGATGGTGTCTCGTGAAATCAGGTCGAGGGAATGCGGACGGGGGTCTGCGATTGTCGCCGCTCGCCCTCGTGTGCGCCAGCTGACGGCGCAGTGCCCACGATCGCCTGCGGGACAGCCGCAGCACTGACAAGCGCCGCCGCCGCGCCGTACACTGCCTCGCCATCATCACCCACAAGAGCCACCGAGACATGAGCACCACCGCCGCATCCGCCCTCCTCCTGCGCCCCGTTCCCGCTGAACTCATCGCCGCGCTGCAAACGCGCTTTGGCGCGCAGTTGTCCACCGCCCTCGTGGTGCGCGAGCAGCATGGGCGCGATGAATCCATCTTCAGCGTGACACCGCCTGCTGCCGTGGTGTTTGCCCAGTCCACGCAAGACGTGGCCGACGCCGTGGCCCTGGCCGCGCAGTACCGCGTGCCGGTGATTCCGTTTGGCGTGGGCTCGTCGCTAGAGGGGCATTTGCTGGCGGTGCAAGGCGGCATCAGCCTGGATGTCAGCCGCATGAACCAGGTGCTGGCCGTGCATCCCGAAGACCTGACGGTGACGGTGCAGCCCGGCGTGACGCGCAAGCAGCTCAATGACGAGATCAAGTCCACCGGCCTGTTCTTCCCCATCGACCCCGGCGCGGACGCCAGCATTGGCGGCATGTGCGCCACCCGCGCCAGCGGCACCAACGCCGTGCGCTACGGCACCATGCGCGAGAACGTGCTGGCGCTAGAGGTGGTGACCGCCAGCGGCGCGGTGATCCGCACCGGCACCCGTGCCAAAAAGTCCAGCGCAGGCTACGACCTGACGCGCCTTTTCGTCGGCAGCGAGGGCACGCTGGGCGTGATGACCGAAATCACCCTGCGCCTGTACCCGCTGCCCGAGGCCATCTCCGCCGCCACCTGCTCATTCCCGACCATTGCCGATGCGGTCAACACCGTGATCGAGGTCATCCAGCTCGGCGTGCCGATTGCCCGCTGCGAGCTGATCGACGCCAACACGGTACGCATGGTCAACGCCCACAGCAAGCTGGGCCTGCGTGAAGAACACATGCTGCTGATGGAGTTCCACGGCTCGCCCGCCAGCGTGCAAGAGCAAGCCCAAACCGTGCAAGAACTGGCCAGCGGCCACAGCGGCAACGCTTTTGCCTGGGCCACCACGCCCGAAGAGCGCACCCGGCTGTGGACGGCGCGGCACAACGCCTACTTTGCCGCCATCCAAAGCCGCCCCGGCTGCCGCGCCATCAGCACCGACACCTGCGTGCCCATCAGCCGCTTGGCCGACTGCCTGCTGGACTCGGTGGCCGAGGCCGACGCCAGCGCCATCCCCTACTTTTTGGTCGGCCACGTCGGCGACGGCAACTTCCACTTTGGCTACCTGATCGACCCCAGCAACGCCGACGAACTGCGCCGCGCCGAGGCGCTGAACCACCAGCTCGTCCACCGCGCCCTGGCCATGCAAGGCACCTGCACCGGCGAGCACGGCGTCGGCCTGCACAAAATGGACTTTCTGCGCGCCGAAGCCGGGGATGGCGCGGTGGCCATGATGCGCACCATCAAGCAGGCGCTGGACCCGCTGAACATCATGAATCCGGGGAAGATTTTTGCGCTGTAAGCGCAGTTGGAATCAGGAAGACTGGGCCAAGATGTGCTGGCGCAGAGATTGGACTTGGGCCAGTTCTTGGGGGAGGTTCATGGACTTGAAGGTGGATTCGGCTTCGTCCAGTAACGGCAAGGCTTGGTCATGGTGGCCTTGCTGAAAGTACAAGAACGCCAGATTAGCTAGAACCGTGGCTGTAGAGCGCATATCACCCATTCGCTCAAAAGCTGGCAGCAATTCGTTCTTCAAGGTGCGAAGCGCCTCATCCAACTGGCCTCGGATCTCCAAGATGCTGGCGATTTGCCCTATCGTCACAGCCTTGGAGTGCGCATCACCCAGTCGCTCATAAATCGGTAGCTCGTCTTCTTCGCGGATACGTAGTGCCTCATCCAACTGGCCTTGAGCCTGCAAAATATCGGCGATTTGCCCCATCGTTACAGCCTTCTCGCGCACATCGCCTAACCGCTCATATACCGGTAGTTGTTCCTCTT
>CALMOI010000529.1 GCA_937871735.1 uncultured Comamonadaceae bacterium | reverse complement strand
CGGCGCGTGCAGACATCCGCCTGGCCATCATTGCGCCTGATGGCCGCGATGCCATGCTGCAACACGCCGCGCAGTGCCATGCGGCGGGCATTCCTTTTGTGTTCGATCCGGGCCAAGGCTTGCCGATGTTTGACGGGGCCGAGCTGGCGCGGTTCATTGAACAAGCCACTTGGGTCACGGTCAACGACTACGAAGCCAAGATGCTGTGCGAGCGCACCGGCTGGACGCTGGCTGAGATTTCGCACCGCGTGCAAGGCTTGGTGGTGACGCTGGGTGCGCAAGGTTGCGATGTCTGGGTGGCGGGCGAAGTCACACGCGTGGCCCCCGTGCCTGCCGCTGCCGTGGTTGATCCCACCGGCTGCGGCGACGCTTGGCGCGGTGCGCTGTTGCACGGGTTGGAGCAAGGCTGGACGCTGGCCCGCTGCGCCGCCTTAGGCAATCACATTGGCGCACTCAAAGTCGCGCAACGTGGCCCGCAAAACTACAGCCTGAGCGAAGCCTACGTGCCTGAGCTGCAAGGCTGAAGCTACTCAACTTTCGTCTCCACAAGCTGAAAAGCCCGACCTCCCACCAAGGGGAGTCGGGCTGCATCTGATCAAGGAGCTGGGCCTGAATTCAGGCCGCAGCGCACTCAGGGCTTCGTGGCGGTCGGGAACGGCCAAGCCGCGCGCGGGGCCAGCGTGGTCACGATGGGGCTGGCAGCAGGTGCTGGCGGCTTGCTCGCTTCTTTCGCAGGCGCTGCGGTTTTCTTGGCGGCTACTTTTTTGGTCGCTGCCTTGGTGGCCACAGCTGTGGCTGGCGGTTCAGAGGCTTCCACTGGCGCTGCGCTCACTTTTTTAGCGGCGCGCGGCTTTTTGACTGCGGGTGCAGCGTCAGCCGGAGTGGTGGTTTCAGTCGCCGGGTTGGCGGCTGTCGCCTTTTTCGGGGTTGCCATGGTTTTCCTTGATCGGGTTAAAAAGTCAAAAGAAACGTATTCCTGCCCTCAATCCCATGAAAGCGCGCCACCCGATTGGTATTCAATGACGCGGGTTTCAAAGAAATTACGTTCCTTTTTCAGGTCAATCATCTCACTCATCCAAGGAAAAGGATTTTCCTCGTTCGGGAACAGCGCGTCTAGACCGATTTGGGTCGCACGGCGGTTGGCGATGTAACGTAAGTAACCCTTGAACATCGATGCATTCAGCCCCAGCACGCCGCGCGGCATGGTGTCTTCGGCGTATTGGTATTCCAGTTCCACCGCCTTGTGGAACAGCTCGACGATCTCGGCTTTGAACTCTGGCGTCCACAACTGAGGGTTTTCCAGCTTGAGTTGGTTGATCAAGTCGATACCAAAGTTGCAGTGCATGGACTCATCGCGCAGGATGTACTGGTACTGCTCGGCAGCGCCCGTCATCTTGTTTTGACGGCCCAAAGCCAAAATTTGGGTGAAACCGACGTAGAAAAACAGCCCTTCCATCAAACAGGCGAACACGATCAGCGACTTCAGCAGCGTTTGGTCGTTTTCTTGGGTGCCAGTCTTGAAGGTGGGTTCCATGATGGCTTCGATGAACGGAATCAGGAACTGATCTTTGTTGCGTATCGAGGCCACTTCGTTGTAGGCGTTGAAAATCTCGCCTTCGTCCAAGCCCAGCGACTCCACGATGTACTGGTAAGCGTGGGTGTGGATGGCTTCTTCAAAGGCTTGGCGCAGCAGGAATTGACGGCATTCCGGGGCTGTGATGTGGCGGTAGGTGCCCAGCACAATGTTGTTTGCAGCCAACGAATCGGCGGTCACAAAGAAGCCCAAGTTGCGCATGATGATGCGGCGTTCGTCTTCGGTCAGACCGTTGGGGTCTTTCCAGAGCGCGATGTCGCGGTTCATGTTCACTTCCTGCGGCATCCAGTGGTTGGCGCAGGTGGCGAGGTATTTTTCCCACGCCCACTTGTACTTGAACGGCACCAACTGGTTCACGTCGGTTTGACCGTTGATGATGCGCTTGTCGGCCACATTCACGCGGCGCGGCAGCGGGGTGTAGCTCACGGGGGCAGACACCGCTGGTGCGGCGGCGGCAGTCGGCAACGCGCTGGGTTGCACGGCTGCGGGGGTATCGGTTTCATCCCAAGACAACATAGGGGACTCCTCTTTTGAAAGCGTGGAGCCGCCGGGTGAGGGCGGCTGTCGGGGTGTTACTGGCAGGCTTCGCAACCCGGATCGTCAATGGCGCAGAACTTGATGTCGGTGGCGGGGCTCATCTCCAGCGGTGCGGCACTGATGGCTGCGGCGCTGTCGATGTGGCTGGCCGGGCTGGGTGCCACGGCGCTGGCAACGGTCGGTGCTGCGGGTGCATTGGCGCTGACGGCGTTCAGCTGGCCCGAGCGCACGGTCGATTTCTCGGCGTGGGTTGCGCCCATCGTGCGCAGGTAGTAGGTGGTTTTGAGGCCGTTGACCCACGCCATCTTGTAGGTTTCGTCCAGCTTCTTGCCCGACGCACCAGCCATGTAAATGTTCAGCGACTGGGCTTGATCGATCCACTTTTGGCGACGCGAGGCGGCTTGCACCAGCCAATGCGGCTCCACCTCGAAGGCGGTGGCGTACAGCGCTTTGATCTCGTGCGGCACGCGGTCAATCGGGCGCAACGAGCCGTCAAAGTGCTTTAAGTCCATCACCATCACATCGTCCCACAAGCCCAGGCGCTTCAAGTCTTGCACCAAGTAGTGGTTGATGATGGTGAATTCGCCCGACAAGTTGGACTTGACCGACAAGTTGCCAAAGCAAGGCTCGATCGACGCATCCACGCCAATGATGTTGGAGATGGTGGCGGTGGGCGCAATGGCCACGCAGTTGGAGTTGCGCATCCCGTCTTGCGCGATTTTTTGGCGCAGCGCATCCCAGTTCAGGGTGGACGAGCGGTCTACTTCCACATAACCGCCGCGTTCGCGCAGCAGCATGTCCAAGGTGTCGAGCGGCAAAATGCCTTGTTCCCACAGCGAGCCGGGGTAGGTTTCGTAGCGGCCACGTTCGCGGGCCAACTCGGTCGAAGCCCAGTAGGCGTAGTAGCAAATCGCTTCCATCGACTGGTCGGCGAACTGCACTGCTGCATCCGAGGCGTAAGGAAGGTGCAATTGGTACAAGCTGTCTTGGAAACCCATCAACCCCAAGCCCACCGGGCGGTGGCGCATGTTGGCGGTGCGGGCCTTTTGCACGGCGTAATAGTTGATGTCGATCACGTTGTCCAGCATCCGCATGGCCGTGGTGATGGTCTTTTGCAGCTTGACGTGGTCGATGTGACCGTCCTTCAAGTGACGCGGCAGGTTCACCGAGCCGAGGTTGCAGACGGCGGTTTCGGTGTCGCTGGTGTTGAGCGTGATTTCGGTGTTTTTGGTGATGAGACCGTTCACCGTCCAGGCATGCGTTTCAGAATCGACGCTCAGGCAGTACGCGTCTTCATTGGGCAAGTTCACCAAGCCCTTGAAGGTGGCGTGCAGCTTTTGCGTGTAGCCGTCTTTCTTGAGGTTGTCCAGAAAGCGCGTGGCCGCTTCCGAATGGCGGCTGGCGGCCAGTTGCGTCACCGATTCGGCAATGCGGCAGCCCTGAATCGAGGTAATCAGCAAGCGGTACAGCGGCTTGCTCCAGTACGCCTTTTTGCCGCCTTGGCCATCGGGCAACTCGTGTTCTTCGTGGCCGCGCATTTGGTTGATCGACGACTTCACGCCCAGATTGGCCCACAGGATTTGCAGGCTTTCAATCAGGCTCAGGTCGATGGAGGCCAGCGCCATCGTTGTCACCTCGCTGCTGGCGGAGATGTTGCCATCGGCTTGGTACAAACCTTTCAAATAAGCCGCCACTGTGGCACGGTCGCCTTGCCAGACCAGTTCCGGCACTTGCGTTTTGGTTTCTGGCGTGAAACCGTGCTCGGCCAGCACGCGCCGCAGCGGTGCCGATGCTAAACGGGCTTTGCCAAGTTTGGGGTCGATGCGGAACACGGGCGTATTGACCGAGGTGGTTTTCAGCACGGTGTTGCCGCTCAGAACGTGATGCACGGTTTCGGTGGTCGCTGGCAGGCAGGCGAAATCGTTTTCCCACACGTCGATGAACACGTTGTGCGCGCCGAACGTGCCGTCGCCCGCAATCAGGCCCATCAGATAACCCAGCTCGGGGTTGTGTTGCTGGCCCCACAGTCCTTCGAGTTGCTGGGTGAGCAGCTTGTCGCCTGCCACCAGGTGCTGGGCTTCGACCCAGCCCCGGTCTTTGACCCAGACTTTGTGGTCGGGCGTAACTTTGTGGCTGTAGCCCTCGTCGGTTTCGATGCGCACGATGGGTGCATTGGGGCGCGGTAGCAGCATTTCCGAGGCGGTGTAAATGCCGTCCAGGCCCACCACCTTGTTGCGGCCACCTTGGCGGTACAGCTCGCCCACGGTCATCAGGCCGCGATCCGTGACCACGCGCTGATCCGCCGTCATGCAGCACAGGTTGGACGAATGCACCACGCCGACGTGTTGCTGCGGGCTGCGAATGTTGCAAGCGTCCTTGAAGGTGATCCAAGGGTGGCCGGTTTCAAACAGCATGGTCAGCATCTTGCGCCACAGGTCGGTGGCTTGCACGGTCTTGCTGGGCTTGATCTCGCCGCGTTGCGCACGGGCTTCGTAGGCCACATAAGCCTTTTCAAAAGCGGCACCGAACTTGTCGTGCAGATCCGGGCAGTCGGACGGCGAGAACAGCGTCCACGAGCCTTTTTCCATCACGCGGCGCATGAACAGGTCGGGAATCCAGTTGGCGGTGTTCATGTCGTGCGTGC
>CALMOI010000528.1 GCA_937871735.1 uncultured Comamonadaceae bacterium | reverse complement strand
ATCTTCGACGCTTCGATGTAGCGCTTGGTGTCGTCGTAGTAGTGGCCGGTTTGCGGGTCAATGCCGCGCACTGCGCCGATCATTTCCGAGGCGAACAGCACGTTCTTCACCGGGATCACGGTGTTGAGCAAGTCGATGCCCGGCTGGTGGTACACGCAGGTGTCAAAGAAGATGTTGTTGAGCAAATGCTCTTCCAGCAGCGGCTTTTTCAGCTCTTGCGCCAAACCACGGAAACGGCCCCAGTGGTAAGGCACCGCGCCGCCGCCGTGCGGAATCAGGAACTTGAGCGTCGGGAAGTCTTTGAACAAGTCCGAGGTCAAGCACTGCATGAAGGCGGTGGTGTCGGCGTTCAGGTAGTGCGCGCCCGTGGTGTGAAAGCAGGCGTTGCAGCTGGTGCTGACGTGAATCATGGCGGGGATGTCGAACTCCACCATCTTTTCGTAAATCGGGTACCAACTGCGGTCGCTCAAGGGCGGCGAAGTCCAGTGGCCGCCAGACGGATCGGGGTTCAAGTTGATGCCGACGTTGCCGTATTCCTTGACGCACTTTTCCACCTCGGGAATGCAAGTGGCCGGATCCACACCGGGGCTTTGCGGCAGCATGGCAGCGGGAATGAAGTGGTCGGGGAAGAGCTGGCTGACGCGGTAGCACAGCTCGTTGCAGATCGCCGCCCAAGTGCTGGAGACATTGAAGTCGCCGATGTGGTGCGCCATGAAGCTGGCGCGCGGGCTGAAGATGGTCAAGTCCGAACCGCGTTCCTTCATCAGGCGCAGTTGGTTTTGTTCGATGGTTTCGCGCAGTTCGTCGTCGCTGATTTTCAGATCGGCCACTTTGGGCATCAGCGCTGGGTCTTTGATGCCAGCGATTTGCTGGTTGCGCCAGTTTTCCAGCGCCTTGGGTGCGGTGGTGTAGTGGCCGTGACAGTCGATGATCATGGGTGTGCTCATGCGGGATCTCCTGGGGGTTTTCGTACTGAATGGGGGCGATGAATGGCAATCGGGGCGGCAGGTCGATAACTCAGCGGCCAGCCCACACGGCACGCGGCACCATGACTTCGCCGCGCATCAACAGGCGGGCGGTGCGCAGCAGCGCGGCTTGGGTCACGGTTTGCGGGTCAGCAGGGTCGGTGGCCAGCGCGACGCTGAACTCGCCCGTGGGGTGCTCCACCGAGACGTTCACCGGCTGGCCGGGCTGCACAGCGGGCATGTGCGCCACGCCCTCGCACACCGAGCCCTTGAGCACGCAAGCCGTGCCCACCGTCACCGCCGCCAGCACGCCAATCGCGTCGTGGCAAACGTGGGGGATGAAGCTGCGGGTGGTCAGCGCGCCGCCGTGCTCGGGCGGGGCGATCAGGGTCATCTTGGGGTAATTCTTTTTGCTGACATCACCCAGACCCATCTTGAGCGAGATCGCCAAGCGCAGCGCCTCGATGCGGGTCTTGAGTTCGGTGTCGGCGTTCAACTCGGCGACGCTCTCCAGGCCGGTGCGGCCCACGTCGCTGGCCTTGAAGATCACCAGCGGCATGCCGTTGTCGATGCAGGTCACGTCCAAGGTGAAGGGCGCAAAGCCCTCGCCGGTCACGGTGATGGTGTCTTTGACTTGGCCGGTCGGCAGCAGGCTGGAGCAGACCGAGCCCGCCGTGTCCAGAAAGTTGATGGTGATGGGCGCACTGGCACCCGGTGCGCCGTCAATGCGCGCGCTGCCTTCGTACTCGACCACGCGCTGGCCGTTCAGCAGCGGGGTTTGCACGGTGATGTCGGCGGCCATGTCGGTGTTGAGCGTCAGCACGCGCAGCGTGGTGGTGTCGCCTTGCGGCTCGACCAAGCCGGTTTCTAAAGCAAACGGCACCACGGCGGCCAGCATGTTGCCGCAGTTGGGCGTGGTGTCCACGGTGTCTTTGTCGGGCTGGAGCTGGGCGAACAGGAAGTCGATGTCCACGCCCGGCGTGCTGCTCTTGCGCACGATGCCCACCTTGCTGGTCAGCGGATGCGCGCCACCCAAGCCGTCGATCTGGCGCTTGTCGGGCGAACCCAGCGCGGCCAGCAGCACGCGGTCGCGGGTGGCGGTGTCGCTGGGCAAGTCCGCTTCGTTGAAAAACGGCCCTTTGGAGGTGCCGCCGCGCATGAACAAACAGGGAATCGCGGTCTGCGAAGAGGGAGTGGTCATCGTTGTCGTCCTCGGGAGCGGGTCGTTGGAATGTGAGGCGATTGTGAAGAGCCACACCGCCCACGACCAGCGGGCAGACCCGCTATCAGATAGAACATTCAGCTATACCCCAAGCCATGCTATGCGGATAATCCGCAGTCATGGACTTGAAACAACTTGAATACTTTGTGCGCGTGGCCGAGCTGGGCAGCTTCACCCGCGCCTCAATTGCGCTGGACATTGCGCAGCCCGCGCTCAGCCGCCAAGTGCGTTTGCTGGAAGTGGAGCTGCGCCAGAACCTGCTGGTGCGCAATGGCCGAGGGGCTACGCCCACCGAGGCGGGCAAGCTGCTGCTAGAGCACGCACGCGGCATCCTGCACCAAGTTGACCGCGCCCGCGAAGAGCTAGGCCGGGTGCGCGGCGCACTGGCCGGGCGGGTTGCCATCGGCCTGCCGCCCAGCTTGGCGCGGGTGCTGACAGTGCCGCTGACCCGCGCTTTTCGCCAGCAAATGCCGGAGGCGCAACTGTCGATCAGCGAAGGACTGTCGGTGGCGATGCAGGAATCGCTGGTCAACGGGCGGCTGGACATTGCGGTGCTCTACAACGCCCAGCCGCTCAGCGGCATCGACATCAGCCCGCTGCTGGACGAAGATTTGTGGCTGGTGCAAGCGCGCCCCGCCGGTCTGCAAGAAGACCCGCCGCCCCCACCGATGGCGCTGCGCGAGGTGGCGCAACTGCCGCTGGTGATTCCCAGCCGCCCCAACGCGATTCGGATGCATGTGGAGTCGGAACTCGCCAACATCGGCTGCCGCCCGCTGATTGCGCTGGAGATAGACGGCGTGTCCGCCATTTTGGATTTGGTGGCCGACGGCATGGGCTGCGCGATTTTGTCGCGCAACGCGGTAGCCAGCTCAATCAAGCCCTCGGCCTTCAGCGTG
>CALMOI010000527.1 GCA_937871735.1 uncultured Comamonadaceae bacterium | reverse complement strand
GTAGCGCCTCCACCGGGTGATGCGGGTTGGCCTTGACGGTCTGGGCGATGACCGCTTTATTTTGTCGGCTAGCACGGTGTACCAAAACAGCAGCAACCAAGGTGCCACCATTACTGATTTTGGCAACGGTAAGGATGTGCTTGATTTCTCGCGCTTGCTCAATAAAACCGTGGACATCACCCGGCTGGATGCTTTCTTGGCGGTAGGCGAAGTCCTCCCCGTTCCTGCGCTGCTCAATGGTGGCGTGGTGGTCATCGAAAACAACGGTGCGTGGACGACTGGCACTGGCGCAACCTTGGTTTCGCGCCGGGCTGACAGTACGGATGTAGAGGCGCTGTTTGGCGCTGGCGCGCTGCTGGGCAAGCCGACCAAGGTGATGAAGTCTGTGGTGATTACGGCCGATACCCGTTCGTCTGCCGATGTATGGCTGATTTTGAACAACACCGATGTCGGCCAAATCACCAGCGGTGATGCACTGAATCCACAAGAGATTTTTCATATAGCCCATTTGGTAGGCTCATGGAATACTTCTTTGGGCGACAATTTCCCAGTGGTTTTGCCGCCGGATATCACGCTTTAATCATCACGTTTGCATCGGTAGCGAGGGCACAGACCCCCAGCGCTGCACCAGTGGCAGGGCTGGGGGTGTTTTATGAAAATTCTTTTTGTTCACCAAAATTTTCCGGGGCAGTTTGTACACCTTGCCCCAGCGCTGGCACTAGATCCGCAAAATACAGTCGTCGCGCTGACCATGCAGCCAACTGCGCAGCGGTTGTGGCTGGGCGTGCAGTTGGTTCCCTATCGCCCGTTGCGCGGTAGCACGCCGGGCATTCATCCGTGGGTGGTTGATTTAGAGACCAAAGCCATTCGGGCCGAAGCGGCTTTGCATGCCGCTTTGCAGCTGCGTGCCACCGGCTTTGTGCCCGATGTGATTGTGGCGCACCCGGGTTGGGGCGAGAGTTTATGTCTCAAAGATGTATGGCCAACGGCGCGGCTGGGCATCTACACCGAGTTTTTTTATCACGTGCGCGGTGCCGATGTCGGATTTGATCCCGAGTTTGTATCCAACGATCCGGGCGAGGCTGCGCGTCTGCGGCTCAAAAATGCCAATAATTTGTTGCATTTTGAAGTTGCCGATGCAGGTATTGCACCTACGCGCTGGCAGGCGAGCACGTTTCCCGAGTCATTTCGCCGCCACATCACCGTAGTACACGATGGCATTGATACGGTGGCCATTGCACCTAATTCTGCTGTGCGTCTGCGCCTTGCCAATGGGCTTGAGTTGGGGCGAGGTGATGAGGTCATCACTTTTGTTAACCGCAACTTGGAGCCATACCGGGGCTATCACATCTTTATGCGCGCCCTGCCTGCGATTTTGCGCCGCCATCCGCGTGCACAAGTTTTGTTGGTGGGCGGACGTGATGTGAGCTACGGTGCCAAGCCGCCGCAGGGACAGTCTTGGGCAGATATTTTTGCTAATGAGGTGCGCGCCGACATGCCTGCGACTGACTGGGCACGGGTGCATTTTTTAGGCCACGTGCCGCACGAGCAGTTTGTCAGTCTGTTGCAGTTGTCTGCGGTGCATGTGTATTTGACATATCCGTTCGTGCTCAGCTGGAGTCTGCTGGAGGCGATGAGCGCCGGCTGTGCCATTGTCGCCAGCGATACGCAGCCGCTGCACGAGGCGATTGTCGAGGGTGAAACCGGGCGTTTAGTACCGTTTTTTGACGTACAGGCGTTGGCTGATACGGTATGTGCTTTGCTGCAAGACGCTCCGGCCCGCGCAGCTTTGGGTGCCCGCGCCCGTGCTTTTGCGCAGGCGAATTACGACTTGCGCAGCGTTTGCTTGCCCCGGCAGTTGGAGTGGATTCGCAGCCTTGCTGGCAGTTAGGCTGACCAATGGCGCTGAGCCTGCCCAAAATGCCCGCAGCCGATAAACGGCAGCGGCCCGCGCAGCGCCGACAGCGGCGAGGGGTGGTTGGCGCACAGCACTAAATGCCCACTGTCCGCTGTAATCAACGCCCGCTTGGCCTGCGCGTGCGCGCCCCAGAGCATAAACACCACTGGTTGCGCGCCCTGCGCGATGTGGCGCAGCACCGCATCGGTCAACAGCTCCCAACCTTGGCGGGCGTGGCTGGCGGGCTGGGCTTCTTCCACCGTCAAGCAGGCGTTGAGCAGCAGCACGCCTTGCTGCGCCCACGCCACCAAACTGCCCCCGGGTGCGGGGAACGCTGGCGGCGGCACACCTAGATCACGCTGGATTTCTTTGAAGATATTGCGCAGCGACGGTGGCACGCGCACACCGGGCGCGACCGAAAACGCCAGCCCTTCGCCTTGACCACGCCCGTGGTAGGGGTCTTGGCCGAGGATGACCACGCGCACCGCCTCGGGCGGCGTCAGCTCCAGTGCGCGCAGCGGCTGTGGCGGAAAAATCACCGCGCCCGCGTCC
>CALMOI010000526.1 GCA_937871735.1 uncultured Comamonadaceae bacterium | reverse complement strand
GGGCGCGCTGGCCCAGCGCCCGGCGCGCGCCTTGTCTGGCGGCCAGCAGCAGCGCCTCGCCCTGGCCCACGCCTGGGCACGCCAGCCCGATTTGCTGCTGCTGGACGAACCCACCGCCAGCCTCGACCCGCACGCCAAGTGCGAAGTCGAAGCCTTGATTGCCGAATGCGCCACCAGCCGCCCCGTCACCCTGGTCTTCGCCAGCCACAACCTCGGCCAAGTCAAGCGCCTTGCCAGCCGGGTGCTGTACCTGGAGCGGGGCCGCATCCTGGCCGACCTGCCCGTCCACGAATTTTTTGACCGCCGCCTGCTGCCCCAGCGTTGCCCAGCGGCCCACGCTTTTGTCCAAGGAGAACTGCCATGAAGACCTGCACCCTTAACCGCCGCGCCGCCGCCGTCACCCTCGCCCTGCTGGCCCTCGCGGGCGGCGTCAGCGCCCAGGCCCAGTCCATCGTGATGTCGTCCACCACCTCCACCGAGCAATCGGGCCTGTTCGCCCACCTGCTGCCCGCCTTCAAGCAAGCCAGCGGCATCGACATCAAAGTCGTCGCCCTGGGCACCGGCCAAGCGCTGGACATGGCACGCCGGGGCGATGCCGACGTGGTCTTTGTCCACGACCAACCGGCTGAAGAAAAGTTTGTCGCCGAAGGCTTTGCCACCCAGCGCCACCCGGTCATGTACAACGACTTCGTGCTGATCGGCCCCAAAGCCGACCCCGTCACCATCAAAGGCCGCGACATCGTGGCGGCGCTGAAAAAGCTGGCCAGCGCCAACGCCGCCTTCATCTCGCGCGGCGACAAAAGCGGCACCCACGCCGCCGAACTGCGCTTTTGGAAACTGGCCGACCTGAGCGACAAAAAAGGCAGCGGCTACAAAGAATGCGGCTGCGGCATGGGCCCCGCCCTGAACATGGCCGCCGCCAGCGGCGCGTACGTGCTGGCCGACCGGGGCACTTGGCTCAACTTCAAAAACCGCGCTGATCTGGCCGTGCTGGTCGAAGGCGACCAGCGCCTGTTCAACCAATACGGCGTCATGGCCGTCAACCCCGCCAAACACCCCCACGTCAAAGTCGCCGAAGCCCAAAAGTTTGTGGACTGGGTGCTGTCCCCCACCGGCCAAGGCGTGATCGCCAGCTACAAAATCGGCGGCGAACAGGTGTTTTTCCCCAACGCGGGCAGCGGCAAGTAAGCCCACCTGTCGCGCAACGGGCGAATCGCGACAGATGATGTGTCGCGATTCGGGCTTGCGTGACAGATACGTCGCATTTACGCCGTCAAAGAATGGGCAATTGACCGCTATGAAAAATTACCGTACATTTGTACATATACACGGCGTATTGCCGTATTTATGGAGATTTGTACATGGTACGGGCTGAACGACTTGAACTTCGTCTGGACGAAGCACTGCTTGAGCGCATTGATGAATGGATAGAACAAACAGGCCGTGCCAGTTCACGTTCTGATGCTGTGCGCCAGTTGGTAGATATTGGGCTCGGCACGATGACCGGAAAGAGTGTCCACTTCAGCGATGGAGAGAAGCTGAACTTCATGATGCTGCGGGATATCGTCAAGCACCTGAAAGTACAAGGCGAAACGAAGGTTGATTTCGTTGCGGACACCATCTATGGCGGTCACTACTGGGCACCTACTTGGGACATGCAAGGGCTTTTCCACAACCATACAGACCGTCCTGCGGATGTCAGCCTAGTGATTGATGTGCTGGACATGTGGAGCTTCATCGAAGAGCGCATTGAGAAGCTAACCCCGGAAGATGCGGAGAGGCTTAAAGCTGCAAACTACGGCCACCTGCCACGCTTTACGGGGTTCGATGGGAACAATGAGAGTGAGCTCATGAGCATCGCTATCTTCCTAGTCGAGAAGATGGATCGGTTCCCTCGGTTTAAGGGGCGGGATTTCAACTCACATGCCCCGACTGCTGCGCGCTATCGTCGCATGGCTGCGGCGTTCCAGCCGATCCGTACGTCCCTAGGCTTTGGCCGCATGCTAAGCGTCGACCAGCTTATTGATCTCCTCAAAGGCGAGCGTTAAGCCCGAAACTGCTCACCCATAACCTGGGCGAGTTCGTGCCCGAATTTTTGAGGCTTTTTAGTCCGCATAGAGGTTGGCCTCAATGCCCCATCGTCGCATCCGCCACCAGCTTGACCGATACCGCAAACAAGCCCGCCTGCACCAGCCGGTAAAACCACACATCGGCGATGCGTCGCGTGGCGTAGGCTCCGGCCACGGTGCCGATCAGCGCGAAAGGCACCACGGCGGCGGCGCTCCAGAGCATTTCGGTGGAGTAGGGGCGCAGGTTTTGGTAGGGCACGATTTTGGCGGCGTTGATCACGGCAAACAAAATCGTCGATGTGCCTGCGAACTCGGCTTTGGGCAGCTTTTGCGGCAGCATGTAGACCTGAAACGGCGGCGCGCCCGCGTGCGAGATGAAGCTGGTAAAGCCCGACACCATGCCCCAAAACCAACCCTTGCCGACGTGCGCCGGTTGCGGCGGCGCGTTGCCGTTTTTGCGCAGCCACATGTTCAGACAAAAGCCGATGCCCATCAGCCCAATCAGGAGCGTGATGGCGCGGTCTGACACCATCGCCGCTGTCAGCCAGCCCACCACCACGCCGGTCACGCCCGCCGGAATCAAGATGCGCAGGTTCACGGCGCTGTAAGCGCGCCGGTACAGCCACACGCCCACCATGTCTGAGATCACGTAAATCGGCAGCAGCAGCACGGCGGCTTGCACCGGCGACATGCTGAGCGACAGCAGCGGCACCGCCACCATGCCAATCGCAGGCATTCCGCCCTTGGCCAAGCCCACCAGCAACGCGGCCACACCGGCCAGCCAAGAGAAATGATCGAAGTTCACAGGGCGCGGCTCCTTGCGCAATCCAGACCCAATCCGGTCACGCTATGTATGCAAATGAGTGGCGCATGGTAGCGGCTGGCGGACTTGCTTGGGGCTGATCAACCCGAAAGTCCCCGTGCTAGTTACTCCGCCTCCAAATTCCCCTGCACCCGTCGCAGCAGCGCCAGCAACTGCACCCGCTCCGCCTCGCTCAAGTCGGCGATGGCGGTTTGGGCTAGGCGCTCGCCTTGACGTTGCACGGCCAGATGGGCTTCGGTACCGCTGGCGCTCAGGGTTAGGCGGGTGCTGCGGCGGTCGGACTCGTCGGGGCGCGCATCGAGCAAGCCGCGCTCGCGCAGGCCGCTGAGCACGCGGGTGACTTGCGCCTTGTCGCGCCCGGCGTGCTGTACCAAATCGCTGGCGGTGGCTCCGGGGTGGCGCGCAAAAAAGCCCAGCGCTTTGCTTTCCATGTGCGTCAGGCCGCAGCAGGATTCACTTTCCAGCGCTTGGACGCGGCGGGCGCGGTAGGTGTGCATCAGCGCGTGCATGGCTTCAAACACAGCATCGGCGGGCGTGGCGGTCAATTGGTTGACTTGATCAACTTGTTTCGGCATAATTGTTGACTATATCAACTAGTTTCTGGAAATTTCATGTCACTTTTCACATCCACACGCCGGGTGCAACGGGTACGTCACGATCTGCGGCTGCGCGAGGTCGAGGTGCGCCGGGTCAACCCGGTGAGCGCCAACTTTATCAGCGTGGTTTTTGGCGGCGAGTCGCTGGCCGACTTCCGCTCTGACGGCTTTGATGACCACGTCAAGTTCATGTTCAACGACGCGGCGGGCCAGCCCGTGCGCCGCGACTACACCCCGCGTCACTTTGACCTCGCCGCCCGCGAGCTGACGATTGAATTCGCCCTGCACGACGGCGGTGCCGCGTCCGCTTGGGCTGAACAGGCCGCCGTGGGCCAAAGCGCCACCATCGGCGGGCCGCGTGGCTCGATGGTCGTGCCCACCGACTACGACTGGCATTTGCTGATCGGCGACAGCACCGCGCTGCCCGCCATCCACCGCCGCCTGGAAGAGCTGCCCGCCA
>CALMOI010000525.1 GCA_937871735.1 uncultured Comamonadaceae bacterium | reverse complement strand
AGCGCTGCGAGGGCTACCGCAACTTCTGCAACAAGCTCTGGAACGCCACCCGCTTTGTGCTGATGAACTGCGAAGGCCAAGACTGCGGCTTGGCCGAACACGGCGCGGACGTGTGCGCCACTAGCGGTTACCTGGACTTCAGCCAGCCGGATCGCTGGATCGTCTCGCAACTGCAACGCGTCGAAGCCGACGTGGCCAAGGGCTTTGCCGAATACCGCTTGGACAACGTCGCCAACCTGATCTACGACTTTGTCTGGAACGAGTTCTGCGACTGGTACCTGGAAATCGCCAAGGTGCAGATCAACACCGGCACCCCAGCGCAGCAACGCGCCACCCGCCGCACCCTGATCCGCACGCTGGAAACCATCCAGCGTCTGGCCCACCCCATCATCCCCTTCATCACCGAAGAGCTGTGGCAAAAAGTGGCCCCCGTGGCCGGACGTGCGGGCGAGTCGGTCAGCATTGCCGCCTACCCGGTCAGCCAACCCGAGCGCATCGACACCGCCGCCGAAGCCCACGTCGCCAAGCTCAAGGCCCTGGTGGACGCTTGCCGCAACCTGCGCGGCGAGATGAACGTCTCCCCCGCCACCCGCTTGCCGCTGTACGTGCTGGGCGACGAAGCTTTCATGACCACCAGCGCCCCGGCCCTGCAAGCCCTAGCCAAACTGAGCGAAGTCCAAGTCTTTGCCGATGAAGCCAGCTGGGCCGCCGCCGCCCAAGCCGCCCCGGTGGCCGTGGTCGGTGAAGCGCGTTTGTGCCTGTTCATGCAAGTGGACGTAGCCGCCGAAAAAGCCCGCCTGAGCAAAGAAGTGGCGCGTCTAGAAGGCGAAATCACCAAGGCCAACGCCAAACTCAGCAACCAAGCCTTCGTCGCCAAAGCCAAGCCCGCCGTGATCGAACAAGAGCACAAGCGCCTAGCCGACTTCAGCGCCACGCTGATCAAGGTGCAGGAACAGTTGGCGCGACTGGGGTAAGCGCTTCTGCGGGGCCGAAAAACTCGTAACGAGCTTGGGCGGCGGGCACGCCCAACTCGTGCAAAGCCTGCTTGATCAGACTCATGAAGGGTTTGGGGCCCAGGAAGTACGCATCAACGTCACGCGAGGCAGGCAACCACTGCTGCAACTGCGCGACGTCTGCACGGCCCACCGCATCGGGTTGCCGCGCTAAGGCAGCATCCGCCTGCTCATAGACGATATACGCCCGGAACTGCGGGTGGCGTGCAGCCCAAGCTTGAATCACATCGCCGAACGCATGCACGTGGGCGTTGCGTGCGTAATGGATAAAGACGATAGGCCGATTGGTGCTGCCCAATGCGGCTTCGGCCATGGCCAGCGTCGGGGTGATGCCAACTCCGGCGCTGATCAGCACCAGCGGCTTGGCGCTGTCGGTCAAAGTGAATTCACCAGCGGGCGGGAAGAGCTCCAGCACACCACCCTCATGCAGCTGGTCATGCAGGTAGTTCGAGGCCACGCCGTTCGGCTCACGCTTGATGCTGATGCGGTAGCCACGTTCATCTGGCGCAGCCGACAGCGAATAGTTGCGCCGAATTTCTTCGCCTTGGACGATGAGGCGCAGGCCAATGTACTGACCGGGCTTGAAGCTCACGACCGGCTGACCATCCACCGGCTCTAAATAGAACGACGTGATTTCAGCGCTCTCGGGCACTTTGCGCACCACCCGAAATTCGCGGGCACCGCGCCAGCCTCCAGGCGCGGCGGCCAATGCGTCATAGACCTCACGCTCAGCGTTGATCAAAAGGTCGGCCAGTTGCTGGTAGGCGGCGGCCCAAGCGGCAATCACCGCATCGGTGGCGATGTCTGCGCCCAGCACCTCCCGAATTGCCCGCAACAAACAGCTGCCCACAATCGGATAGTGCTCGGGTTGAATTTGCAAAGCGACGTGCTTGTTGACAATCTGCCCGGCCAGCGGGCCCAAGGCTTCGAGCCGATCAATGTGGCGGGCATACATCAGCACCCCGTTGGCGAGTGCGCGAGGCTGCGCACCACTGGCTTGGTGGGCCTGATTGAACAGGGGCCGCACCTGCGGGTACTCGGTCAGCATGATGCGGTAGAAGTGCGTGGTCAAGGTCTCGCCGCCCGTTTCCAGCAAAGGAACGGTGGCTTTGATGATGTCGCGTTGAGCAAGAGTGAGCATGGGATCAATTCCAGTTTGAAAGAAGTACACCCCTATCAGCACAATGCATGCCAAAATAATTCACTTATAAATCAATAACTTACAAATCAACAAGTGTTAAAATGACATGATTAAATGACTCACCCAACCTCATGAAAAGTGTCAATTTGACTCTAGCCTCTGACGTGCTTGATGCGCTAGTGCCACTGATCGCTGACTTGGCGCATGAGTTGTCTGCTGAACGTCGCTACCAGCGGCTGCTAGATGCGCTGCGTCGCCTGCTGCCTTGTGATGCGATTGCACTGCTGCATTTGGAGGGCGAGGTGCTGGTTCCCTTGGCCGTTCAAGGATTGAGCGCCGACACGCTGGGACGGCGCTTCGCTGTGGCAGCGCATCCGCGTTTACAAGCCATCTTGGAGGCACCGCATGCGATTCGCTTCCCGGCGGACTGTGGTCTGCCCGACCCCTACGATGGTCTGGTGGACGGCTTGAGCGAGACGCTGGAAATCCACGACTGCATGGGCTGCATGCTGCGGGTAGACCAAACCACCTGGGGCGTGCTCACGCTCGATGCCTTGGAAGTTGGGCGCTTTTCGCAGGCTGATTTGCGCATCCTCGACACCTTCGCCAGTCTGGCTGCTGCCACGGTGGCCGCCACGGCGCGCTTCAACACGCTGACCTGCTGCATCGCAGATGAACACCGCAAGGCCGAGGTTTACCGCTTGGCAGCCCATCCCGCCAGACCCTTGCTGGTGGGGCGCAGCCCAGCCTTCCTGCAATTGACCACTGAAATCAGTTTGGTCGCACCCAGCGATTTGACCGTGCTGATCACCGGCGAAACAGGCGTTGGCAAAGAACTGGTCGCACGCCAACTGCACACGCAGTCCTTGCGCGCCAACAAGGTGCTGGTCAGCGTGAACTGCGCAGCGCTGCCCGATCACCTGATTGAAAGCGAATTGTTCGGCCACGTGCGTGGAGCCTTTTCGGGCGCAGTGGATGGCCGTTTAGGAAAATTCGAGATGGCGCACGGCGGAACCCTGTTTCTTGACGAAATTGGGGAACTGCCCTTGAGCGCGCAAGCCAAACTGCTGCGGGTGCTGCAAGACGGCCAGCTCCAGCGCGTAGGTTCTGACCGCGAACACCACGCGGACAACCGGCTGATCGCGGCCACCAACCGTGATCTGGCCGAAGAGGTGCGCGCTGGTCGCTTCCGCGCCGACCTGTACCATCGATTGAGCGTGTTCCCTTTGCGCGTTCCCCCGCTGCGTGACCGAGGTCATGACCTGCTCCTGCTGGCCGGAGCCTTCATCGAAGAAAACCGCCGTCGCATGGGGCTACGCGGACTGCGCTTGTCACCAGATGCACAAAGCGCGCTGCTTGCGCACTCTTGGCCAGGCAATGTGCGCGAGCTGGAGTACCTGATCGCACGCGCCGCTCTGAAGGCCAAAGGCCGTCACCATGCGGCACGGCACCAGCCCAACATCGTCACGTTAGAAACGGTTGATTTGGCCATCACCCCAACTGCGACCGCTGGGGAACTGCTCGCTAATGAGGAGCAGCCACCAAAGCCACGTGACAGCATCGACTTGCGCACCGAGGTCGATGCGTTTCAAAAACGCCTGATCGAAACCGCGCTGAGTACTCAGTCAGGCAATTTAGCTGCCGCCGCCCGAGCCTTGGGACTGGATCGGGCGAATCTGGCCAGACTGGCAAAGCGACTGGGTATTACAGTGACGGCCCCGAGACCATAGCCACCCAGAGTTTCACCGTTGCGGCAATTATTTACATTTGTTTTTAAACCGCGCTGCTTCAATAGCATCCATCTCGCCCTTCCACTTGGCGACATCAGCCGAATAATCTCCAGTGAATTTACTCACGGGAATCAGGATCAAAAACATTCCCACCGTATCTTCATCAGCCTTACCATTTTGCAACGCTGATGCTTTCGCAAGCTGGACTTGAGCCTCTAAAAATTGACGGTCAAGTTCTTCGCAACTTCCATCGATATATTTCTCATGCGGTATATAAGTCGCAGAAATACTTTCAGGGCGCAGAGCACAGGCACTTAAATTTGCAATCAGCATCAGTAAAAATAATGACTTTTTCATCAATTCTCCATAAATTTTCAAAATAAAAAAGGCGCTCAATGAGCGCCTTTTTTGGAATCGTGAGCCGGTCAGCTCCTCACCATCAAACCTTGGCAACCGCGTCCGGGTTGCGCAGGCGGATGTGCAGTTCGCGCAATTGCTTTTCGTCCACGAACGACGGCGCTTGTGTCAGCAGACACTGGGCGCGCTGGGTCTTGGGGAAGGCGATCACGTCGCGAATGGAGTCGGCCTTAG
>CALMOI010000524.1 GCA_937871735.1 uncultured Comamonadaceae bacterium | reverse complement strand
TTCCACACTGATTTGCGTCTGCCATTGCTGGCGGGCTTGGGCGCTGCTGCGGCTGCCGCCAAACCCAGCGGGCAGGGGCGGGCAGCCATCATCGCGGCCATCGCGCAGTTCGATCTTGTGCGCGAACTCATGAATCACCAAGTTGTAGCCGTGTGCGGCGGTCTGGTCGGCGTGGGCCACGTCCGGCCAGTTCAGCATGACCGGGCCGCCGTGCATGGCTTCGCCATTCAGCACAGCGCGGTAACGGTGGACGATGCCGTCGTGGTCAGTGACTTCGCGGGCCGCCACCACTGCACCGGGGTGCAGCACGATGCCGACAAAGTCGTCGTACCAGCCAAGGGCGATGTGCGCGGGCGTGTGAGCCGGTGACAAGTGCAGCAGCGGCAAGCAAGCCTGCGCGGCCACGGCCAGCGCCATCGGATCGGTGATGGTCAAACCCCCTGCGCCAGTGAATTGTTTGTGGGCCAAGAAGGTGGCGCTCAACTCGCGCAGGCGGTGCAGATCGTGGGCGGGCAGTTGGTGCAGAAAAGGGTAATGGGCCACGGTGGCCTGCCACAGCGCCGGGGGCAGGGTGGGGCGGCGGCGCAGCAGCAGGGTGCAGCGCTTCCAAAGCCGACGCAGCGCGGTGAGCAGCGTGCCACCCCGCAGCAAGGTGGACATTAGGTCGATTCCAAGTTGATGCGCTGCAAGCCTTGTGCCGTGCCGCGCAGCACTTGCAGGCGTGGCGGTTGCGCGCTGGCATCCCAGTCGCTGAGCACGCAGCGGCGCAGGTCGGCAGCGAGTGCGTGGTCGGCGGGGCAGTGGGTGTGGCCGTGAATCAACACACTGGCGCGGCTGGCGTGCAGCCAATCGAGGCTTAACGCGGCATCGGCATCGGCGTAATCACCGGGTTGGCTGGCACGTTTGCGCGCTTCGCTGTGCTCGCGCAGTTGGCGGGCATAGGTCAAGCGTTCGGCCAACGGGCGGGCTAAGAAGCGGCGCTGCCACTCGGGGCTGCGCACTTGGGTGCGGAAGTGTTGGTAGTCGGTGTCGCCCAAACACAGCGCATCACCATGACTGAGCAGCCAGCGGTGTCCGGCAAAAACCAGCACTGTGGGGTCAGCTAACCATTGGACCTGACTGGCGCTGAGGAACGCCGAGCCCAGCAAAAAGTCGCGGTTGCCGGGCATGAAAAACAAGGCGCGCTGCTGCGCGGCTTGGGCCAAGATGTGGCCGCATTGGGCTTCAAAGCTGCCGGGTTGGGCCGCATCGTCGCCGACCCAGACCTCAAACACATCGCCCAGCATGAACACCGCGTCGGCGGTGGTGGTGTGCAGATAGTGCTGCCACGCCGCCACCGTGGCGGGGGCGTGGGCTTCGAGGTGCAGGTCGGAGATGAAATCAACCGTGCGCCACGCGGCAGGTGCTTGCAGTTCGGCAGGCATGACAGCAGCGGGCGCGCGCGGCAATTACAGGGCGACAGCCTTTTCGATCAGCACGTCCACCACGGGCACGTCGCCATGACCGGCTTTGCTGCCGGTTTTGACGGTCTTGATCTTGTCAACCACGTCGGTGCCAGCCACCACTTTGCCGAACACGGCGTAGCCCCAGCCGGAAGCGCTGGGAGCAGTGTGGTTCAGGAAGCCGTTGTTGGCCACGTTGATGAAGAACTGCGACGTGGCCGAGTGCGGTGCGCTGGTGCGCGCCATCGCGATGGTGTAGTTGTCGTTCTTGAGGCCGTTGTTGGCTTCGTTTTCGATTTCAGCCGCTGTGGGCTTTTGCTTCATGCCGGGTTCCATGCCGCCGCCTTGGATCATGAAACCAGGAATGACGCGGTGGAACACGGTGCCGTTGTAGTGGCCGTTGTTCACATAGGCCAAGAAATTGGCGACGGACTTGGGAGCCTTGGCGGCATCCAGTTCCAGGGTGATCACGCCGTAGTTGGCAATGTGGAGTTCGACTTGGGGGTTGCTCATGCTTATTTCACCAGAGTGGCAGAGTTGATGATGATCGGTGTCTGAGGGACATCGGTAGGGAAGGGGCCGCCAGCGCCTGTGGGCGTGGTTTTGATTTTGGTGATGACATCCATGCCACCGACCACCTTACCAAACACGGTGTAGCCGGGTTGGCCCACGCTGGGGTCAAGGAAGGCGTTGTCTTTCACGTTGATGAAGAACTGCGCCGTGGCGGAATTGGGGTCGTTGGTGCGGGCCATCGCCAAGGTGCCGACAGTGTTTTTCGGGCCGCCCTTGGCAAGGGCTTCGCGGCCTTCATGCACGACGGGCGCGCGAGTGGGTTTTTGCGCAAACTTGGTATCAAAGCCGCCGCCTTGCACCATGAAGTTGTCGATCACGCGGTGAAAGATGGTGCCGTCGTAGTGCTTGTCTTTGACGTATTGCAAAAAGTTCTCGACCGTCTTGGGGGCTTTGTCGGGGTAGACCTCGACCACAAAATCCCCCGCCGTGGTGGCGAATTTGACGCGGGGTGCGTCGGCGGCCATCACGCTGTGAGAGGTCAGCAGCGCGGCAGCGGTCAGCAGCAGGGCGATAGCTGCGTTTGCCGTCATCGCCGGGCTCGCGCTTCGTCGAGCTGGCCACACAGGCGCTCGGCGCCGTCGAGGATGCGCGGCGTGTGGCGCTGAAGCAGGTCCGGCGGGATGAAAAACAGGTTGCCGTGGGCCACCG
>CALMOI010000523.1 GCA_937871735.1 uncultured Comamonadaceae bacterium | reverse complement strand
CCTATGTGGACGTGGTGTTTGGCCCGCAAACCCTGCACCGCCTGCCCGAGCTGCTGGCTGCGCGCGCCCGCTTGGCCCGCCCGCAGGTGGACATCAGCTTTCCTGAAATCGAAAAATTCGACCACCTGCCGCCCGCCAAGGTTGATGGCGCGTCGGCCTTTGTCTCGATCATGGAAGGCTGCTCCAAATATTGCAGCTACTGCGTGGTGCCCTACACCCGGGGCGAAGAAGTCTCGCGCCCGTTTGACGACGTGCTGGTCGAAATCGCCGGTCTGGCCGACCAAGGCGTGAAAGAAGTCACCCTGCTGGGCCAAAACGTCAACGCCTACCGGGGCAAGATGGGCGACACCGCCGAGATCGCCGACTTTGCCCAGTTGATCGAATACGTGGCCGACATCCCCGGCATAGCCCGCATCCGCTACACCACCAGCCACCCCAACGAGTTCACGCCCTCGCTGATCCAGGTCTATGACAAGGTGCCCAAGCTGGTCAGCCACTTGCACCTGCCGGTGCAGCACGGCTCAGACCGCATCCTGATGGCCATGAAGCGCGGCTACACCGCGATGGAATACAAGAGCACCGTGCGCAAACTGCGCGCCATCCGTCCTGACATGGCGATGAGCAGCGACTTCATCGTCGGCTTCCCCGGTGAGACGGAAGACGACTTCAACAAGATGATGAAGCTGATCGACGACGTGCAGTTTGACAACAGCTTCAGCTTCATCTTCAGCCCGCGCCCCGGCACGCCCGCCGCCAACTTGCACGACGACACCCCGCACGAAGTCAAGCTGCGCCGCCTGCAAGCCGTGCAAGCCGCCATCGAAGCCAACATCCGCGCCATCAGCGCCACGCGCGAAGGCACGGTGCAGCGCATCTTGGTCGAAGGCCCGTCGCGCAAAAACGCCGAGGAGCTGATGGGCCGCACCGAGTGCAACCGCGCTGTCAACTTTCCCGGCGGGCCAAATGCGGCGCGGTTGGTGGGGCAGATGATTGACGTGAAAATCACCCAGGCCATGCCGCACTCGCTGCGCGGCGAGGTGCTGGTGAAAGACGACGCGCTGGCGCTGTAAGCGCGCCCAAATCCCCTGATGCGGCGTGGGCCGATCAGGGGTGAGTGATCAAAACGGCAGCTTGGGCATACCGCCGCCACCGCCCAAACCACCCATGCCCTTCATGCCGCCCATGCGCTTCATCATTTTCATGAGGCCGCCGCCCTTCATCTTCTTCATCATGTCTTGCACTTGCTCGAACTCTTTGAGCAAGCGGTTCACGTCTTGAACCTGCACGCCTGCGCCTATGGCAATGCGGCGTTTGCGGGTGGCTTTGATCAGCTCGGGCTTGCGGCGCTCTTGCGGGGTCATGCTGTGGATGATGCCTTGCTTGCGGACGATGTCTTTTTCCGCACGGGTCAAGTCAGCCTCGCTGGCTTTGCCCGCCATTTGCGTGGGCAGCTTGTCCATCAAACTGGCCAGACCGCCCATTTGCTTCATTTGCTGGATTTGACCTAAGAAGTCTTCCAAGTCGAAATCGCCGCCGCTTTTGACTTTGGCGGCCAGCTTTTGCGCCGCCGCCATGTCCACGCCCGCCGTGACTTGCTCCACCAGCGCCACGATGTCGCCCATGCCCAAAATGCGGCCTGCGTGGCGTTCGGCATCAAACACTTCGAGGCCATCGATTTTTTCGCTGGTACCGGCAAACTTGATCGGCGCGCCGGTGATTTGGCGCACCGACAAAGCCGCACCGCCGCGTGAGTCGCCGTCGGTCTTGGTCAAGATGATGCCGGTCAGCGGCAGCGCTTCCTTGAAGGCTTTGGCGGTGTTGGCCGCATCCTGGCCCTGCATGGCATCGACCACGAACAGGGTTTCGACGGGCTTGAGCGTGGCGTGCAAATCCTTGATTTCGGCCATCAAGGCTTCGTCGATGGCCAGGCGACCGGCGGTATCGACCAACAGCACGTCAAAGTAATGCTTGCGGGCGTAGTCCAAGGCAGCGCGGGCAATGTCCAGCGGCTTTTGATCAGGGCTGCTGGGAAACCACTCGGCTCCGGCTTGCTTGGTGACGGTCTTGAGCTGCTCGATGGCGGCGGGACGGTACACGTCGCCGGAGACGGTCAGCACTTTTTTCTTACGCTTTTCAATCAGGTGCTTGGCCAGCTTGGCGGTGGTGGTGGTCTTGCCCGCGCCTTGCAGACCGGCCATCAAAATCACGGCGGGCGGCTGAGCGGCGAGGTTGATGTCAGACACGCCCTCGCCCATCGTGGCAGCGAGTTCGCGGTTGACGATGCCCACCAAGGCTTGGCCGGGCTTGAGCGAGCCCATGACCTCTTGCCCCAAGGCCTTTTCTTTGACGCGGGCAATGAAGTCACGCACCACAGGCAAGGCCACGTCGGCCTCCAGCAGTGCCATGCGCACTTCGCGCAGCATGTCGGTGACGTTGGACTCGGTGATGCGAGCCTGGCCACTGATTTGCTTGACGAGGCGGGAAAGTTTGTCGGTAAGGGCGGAGGCCATAAGAAATATCCCGAGGGGTGAGAACCGGCCCGTGCTGGCGGGTCGCAAGGCCAGCGGACGCTGGCGGCGGTGAGCAAAACGCTAAACTGTGCCCATGATTTTAGCCAGTGCGTCCCCCTTGAACATCACCTTCGTGCTTGCTGCTGCGCTGGCCTATGCCGTGCCCGCGATAGCGGGCGGGCGTTTGAGCGTGACGCTGGCGTGGCGCGCCTTGCTGGCGGCGTGGTTGCTGCACGCGCTGGCGCTGGTGACGCAGGCGCTGATCGAACCCGTCCGCTTTGGCTTTGGCCCGGCGTTGTCGGTCACGGCGTGGCTGGCGTTGACGGTGTATGGCGTGGAGCGTCAGGTTTTCCCGCAGCTCAAAGCGCGCTGGGCGCTGGCGGGGCTGGGCGCGGCGGCGGTGCTGTTGGGCGGGCTGTTTCCGGGGGCTGAGCTGCATGTGTCGGCCTCGGCTTGGCTGCCGCTGCACTGGGCGCTGGGCATTGCCTCTTAC
>CALMOI010000522.1 GCA_937871735.1 uncultured Comamonadaceae bacterium | reverse complement strand
CGACGTGCTCGCCGCCTTGCCCGGCCCGCGCCTGTTGGTGCTGGGCGACATGGGCGACGTCGGCGACCAAGGCCCGCAGTTTCATGCCGAAGTTGGCAGCCACGCCTTGGCCTCGGGCATAGAGCGGCTCTACACCTTGGGCACGCTGGCGGCCCACGCCAGCGCCGCCGCTGCCGCACACGCGCAGCACTTTGACGACATCACCGACCTGCTGGCTGCCGTGCAGCAGGTCTTACCGGACGTGGCCAGCATCGTGGTGAAAGGCTCGCGCTTCATGAAAATGGAGCGCGTCGTGCAAGCCTTGACCACTTTGTCCGCTGCGGCCACTCCCTTTCCAACAACAAAAGAGCTAGTTCATGCTGCTTAGTCTGGCCCAGTGGCTACAGAGTCTTGCCCCCGAATACGGGTTTTTTCGAGTCTTCCAATACATCACCTTCCGTGCGGTGATGGCGGCGATGACGGCCTTGCTGATCGGCTTGATCGCCGGGCCCGCTGTGATTCGTCGTTTGACCTCACTCAAAATTGGCCAGCCGGTGCGCGGCTACGCCATGCAATCGCACTTGGTTAAAAATGGCACGCCCACGATGGGTGGCGTGCTGATCTTGCTGTCTATCGTCATCTCAACGCTGCTGTGGGCTGACCTGCACAACCGCTTCGTCTGGATCGTGTTGGTGGTGATGCTGGGCTACGGCGCAATCGGCTGGGTTGATGACTGGCGCAAAGTGGTTAACAAAGACCCCGAGGGCATGCGCTCGCGTGAGAAGTTCATGTGGCAATCGGTGATTGGTGTGGTGGCGGCGCTTTATCTGGTATTCAGCATTTCCGAGAACTCCAACCAGCGCGTGCTGGAGCTGTTTTGGAGCTGGATCAGTTCCGGCTTTGACGTGAGCCTGCCGCCCAAAGCGGGGTTGATGCTGCCATTCTTCAAAGAAATCAACTACCCGTTGGGCGTGCTCGGCTTTGTGATCTTGACGTATCTGGTGATCGTGGGCTTCAGCAATGCCGTGAACTTGACCGACGGTTTGGATGGCCTGGCCATCATGCCGGTGGTGATGGTGGGCACGGCCTTGGGCCTGTTTGCCTACTTGACCGGCAGTTCGGTATTTTCTAAGTACCTGCTGCTGCCGCACATTTCCGGCTCGGGCGAGTTGATGATTTTTTGCGCTGCCATGGCGGGGTCGGGGCTGGCGTTTTTGTGGTTCAACGCGCATCCGGCGCAGGTGTTCATGGGCGATGTGGGCGCGCTGGCGCTGGGCGGCGCTTTGGGCGTGGTGGCGGTCATCGTGCGCCAAGAAATTCTGCTGGCCGTGATGGGCGGCATCTTTGTGGCCGAAGCGCTGTCGGTGATGCTGCAAGTGAGCTACTTCAAGTACACCAAGAAAAAGTTTGGCGAAGGCCGCCGCATCCTGAAAATGGCCCCGCTGCACCATCACTTTGAGAAAAGCGGCTGGAAAGAAACCCAAGTCGTGGTGCGCTTTTGGATCATCACCATGCTGCTGTGCCTGCTGGGCTTGTCCACCTTGAAGCTGAGGTAAATCGTCGTGAACTCGTTGCAAGATCAATCGGTGCTGATTTTGGGGCTGGGCGCATCCGGCTTGGCGATGGCGCGTTGGTGCGCCCGTGCGGGTGCCCGCGTCACGGTGGCCGACACCCGCACGGTACCGCCGCAACTGGCGGCCTTGCAGCAAGACGTGCCCACGGCCCGTTTCATCGGCGGCGCGCTGACGCCAGCGCTGCTGGACGGCGCGGACACCAGCGCCCCGGTGCAAGCCGTGTACCGCAGCCCCGGTTTGGCCCCGGCCACGGTCGAAGCGGTGCAAACCGCCGCCTTGGCGCGTGGCTTGACCACGGGCGGCGAGCTGAGCTTGTTTGCCTTGGCGCTGGCCGATTTGGCGCAGACCCAAGGCTATCAACCGCAAGTGCTGGGCATCACCGGCACCAACGGCAAAACCACAGTCACGTCGCTGACGGGCCAGTTGGTGGCGCGGGCGGGCAAGTCGGTCGCGGTGGCGGGCAACATCGGTCCCACGCTGCTGGACACGCTGAGCACGCATATCGACGCAGGCACGCTGCCGCAAGTGTGGGTGCTGGAGCTGTCTAGCTTTCAACTCGACAGTTGCGAGCAGTTCGCCCCCAGCGCCGCCACCGTGCTGAACCTGACCCAAGATCATCTGGACTGGCACGGCAGCATGGACGCTTACGGCGCGGCCAAAGCCAAAATTTTTGGCCCGCATGGCGTGATGATTTTGAACCGCGAAGACGCGCAAGTGCTGGCGATGCAACCCAGCGCCCCTGCCACGCGCCCACGCGGCACGCCGCGCCTCGCCGAGCGGCACGTCGTCACCTTTGGCGGCGATGTGCCGCAGCGCCCCGGCGACTACGGCATCGAGCTGGTGAATGGCTTGGCGTGGCTGGTGCGCGCCGCAGAAGTTGACCCCACGCTGCGCCGCAAAGATGCCGCCGAGCCGCTGCACATTCAGCGCCTGATGCCCGCCGACGCGCTGCGCATTCGGGGCCGCCATAACGCCGTCAACGCGCTGGCCGCGCTGGCGTTGGCTGGTTCCGCCGGTTGCGGTTTGGCCGAGATGCTCTACGGCCTGCGCGAGTACCGAGGCGAGCCGCACCGGGTCGAACCCATCGGCATCTTGGACGAGGTGGAGTACTTTGACGACAGCAAAGGCACCAACGTCGGTGCCACCGTGGCGGCGCTGAACGGCTTGGGTGCGGATCGCAAAGTCGTGGTGATTTTGGGCGGTGACGGCAAGGGCCAAGACTTCAGCCCGCTGGCGCTGCCGGTGCGCTGCTTTGTGCGCGCCGTGGTGTTGATCGGGCGCGACGCGCCAGCCATTCGCGCCGCCTTGGCTGATGTCGGCGTGCCGCTGCTGGATGCCCCTACGCTGGAGCAAGCCGTGGTGCTGGCCAGCCACAACGCCCAACGCGGCGATGCGGTGCTGATGTCGCCCGCCTGTGCCAGCTTGGACATGTTCCGCAACTACGAGCACCGCGCTCAAGTCTTTGGCGCAGCCGTGGCCGCCTTGGCTGAAGCGGCGGGCACAGAGTGGGTGGCAGGCGCATGAGTGCCCTGACCGAGCGCTTCGGGCGCATGGGCCGCTGGCTGGGCATAGGCCGCAATGCGGGCGAATCTGCTTTGGATCAGGTGCCGGTGCGCGTGGGCGGGCAAGAGTTCTCGCGCACCCCGAGTCAGCCGCCCAAGGTGGTGTTGTTTGACCAAGCCTTGGTGTGGGTGGCGGTGGCGCTGCTGGTGTTGGGCTTGATCATGGTTTATTCGGCCTCGGTGGCCATGCCCGACAACCCGCGCTTTGCGCGCTA
>CALMOI010000521.1 GCA_937871735.1 uncultured Comamonadaceae bacterium | reverse complement strand
GTGTCTGAACCGCAAAAAACCTCCTCTCGTTGGGAACCCGAACGCAGGCTGGAATTCATCGACTTCCGGTTCAGGTGGGATGGCCGACGAAATTGAGCTGACCTCGTTGCATTCGTCGGGATTTCCGTTCCTCGGGCATCTCTAGACATTGCCAAGTACTTGGAGTTAGCTCCCAACAACCTGGTCTATGACCGTAGCGCGCGGGTGTACTTGGCCACAAGCGAATGGAGTGGCCAGCTTCAAGTGTCGGCAGGCATTGCTCTTTGATGCGCTCAGGCATCTGCATCTGGACAGAGTTGAGAGCGGGACGCCGGAACAGTAGCAAGTGGTACTCAAGTCAATGAGTAGGCCCATGGGTTGGACTGGAATGACGGGCACGAGTGGCGTGTATGCACGACGCGAAAGTCGCCAAAGTGTGCGGAGCACGGCATTGACATCGAGGCGTACTACAACCCGGTGACGGGCGAGGCCGTGCGCTACAACCGCATCAGCATGGACAAGCCTGCGGTGTCTCCGGCGCAAGCGCCGCAGACCCAGGCATCGGCTCCGTACTGAGTGGTTTTACAGCGCCGGTTGCACACGTTTCCAGCTGAAGGGGCCGAAGGTGGTGGTTGTGGCGGCGGCGTTGGCGCTGGGGTCGATGCTCAGCTTCAGCCATTCCATCGGGGCGGTGCTGCCGTGAACCACGATGCGGTGGAAGTTGGGCACGTTGTAGCCGTGGGGCTGGTTGGCGTAGGCGTCGTCGGTGCAGGCGGTGGCGGCGGCACCTGAGCTGGGTTCGATCACGCAACTTGCGCCCGAGACCAGCGGGTTGTCTGAGCGGTAGACGTGCGAGTCACCGTTGAGCAGCAGCACCGGCTTGCCAAAGCTGGTGCTCAAGCTGGCGATCTTGTCGATGAACTGTTTGTATTGGCTGATGTGGCTGGCGGCGCTGCCGTCCAAGTCCCACATGTCGGCTTGCAGCTGAATCACCACGGCGATGTCGCCGTTGGCCTTGGCGCGGGCAAAGGCGGTGTCGAGCCAGCGCAGGTTGGCGGCGCTGCGGTTGGCGACTTCTTGCTGTTCGGCGGGGCTCATGCTGGGCGCGCCGTACCAAGGGTCGGTGTCGTTGTTGGAGCCGCCGGGCACGTTCACGGTCACGAACAGTGCGCCAGATTTTTCAAACCAGACGTTTTCGACGTAGTTGCTGTCGGTGGGGTGGGCGCTGTCGAATTCTTGCGCTTGGCTGTGGACGCTCATATCGCCGCCAAAGGCTTTGCCCGGTTTGGCAAAGAAGATGGCGCGCACCAGATCCAAATTGGCCACCGGGTCGCCACCTGCGTAATCGACGAGGTTGCCGCTGCTGTCCAGCTTGTAGTCAATCGCGCCGGTGGTGGCGTTGTAGGTGCCGCCGCCTTCTTTGATCTTGTGGCAGTCGGTCCATTCGTTGTCGCCGGGGGTGTAGACCACCGGGTTCTTGAAGGCCGTCCATTGGCTGGCCACGGATTGGTTGTAAGCCTGGGTGCAGTACTGCTTGCCGGAGTGAATGTCGCCCACATGCAACACCAGCGAAGCGTCAGCATCGGCATTGATCGCGCTGATGAAGGCCGGGTTAGCGACGAACTGGCTGGCGTCGGTGGCGGTGGTGCCGTAGGGCATGTCGCCAATCACGGCGACGCTGGACGGGGTTGCCGCCGGGTTGTTGTCGTTGCCGCCACCGCAGGCGCTCAACACGGAGGCCAGCGTCAACACCAAAGGAAGAAGGGTCAAATGTCGCATCAGAACAGCTCCTGAAAAAGAAAAGGAGTAGAAGGAAAGGTCGTGCAGCGCGGTCGTCCGCGTTGCTGGCCGGGAAGTATTGGTTGTCGATATGGCGAATTTGTGACGCTGGGGCAGATGTGGCAGCCATCAATTCCTTGACTTGAGGCAAGACTTGCGACGCTATCCCCTGTTAGCCTTGGCGGATGGCGCTCCGATAATTTGAGCCCCGTTTTTCCTGTGTGGAGCATCATGGACATCACCCTTACCCCTCAATCGACTCTGCCTGCTGGCGCAGGTACGGCGGCTATGGCGGCGCAGTTGGCGCAGTTGTCGTTGGACTCGGGCCTCAAGCCCTTGCAGCTTGGCGGCACATCGCTGATCCCGGTGGTGCAGGGCGGCATGGGGGTGGGCGTGTCGGCGGGCGGCTTGGCTGGCACCGTCGCCAGCTTTGGCGGCGTGGGCACGATCTCGTCGGTGGACTTGCGTCGCCTGCACCCTGATTTGATGGAGCGCACCGGCAAACTCGGCCACGCCCCGGAAGCCAAGGCGCTGATCAACGCAGCCAACCTCGATGCCTTAGGCCGCGAAGTGGCCCGCGCCCGTGAAATCTCGCAAGGCCGGGGGCTGATCGCCGTCAACATCATGAAGGCGCTCAGCTCCTACGAAGCCTCTGTGCGCCACGCGCTGGACTGTGGTGTCGATGCCTTGGTGGTTGGCGCAGGCTTGCCGCTCGACCTGCCCGACTTGGCGCGCAACCACCCCAAAACCGCGCTGATCCCGATCTTGTCGGACGCACGCGGCGTGCAGCTCATGGTGCGCAAGTGGGAAAAGAAAGGCCGTTTGCCCAATGCCGTGGTCATTGAGCACCCGCGCTTGGCCGGTGGACACTTGGGCGCGGCCAAAGTCGCCGACCTGAAAGATCCGCGTTTTGACTTTGACGTGGTGTTGCCAGCGGTGATGGCCTTCTTCAAAACAGCGGGCATCGAAGCCGACATTCCGCTGATCGTGGCCGGTGGCATCAGTTGCCACGACGACATCAAACGCATGCAAAGCATGGGCGCAGCTGCTGTGCAAATGGGCACCGCGTTTGCCGTGACGCAAGAATCTAACGCTGACTTGGCCTTCAAACAGGTGCTGGCCAACGCCCGCCCGGAAGACTTGGTGGAGTTCATCAGCGTGGCCGGTTTGCCTGCGCGTGGCGTGCGCAATCCTTGGCTGGAAAAGTACATCCGCATCGAACCCAAACTGCAAGCCGTGGCGCACCCCAAGCGCTGCAAAATGGAATTTGACTGCTTGGCCCACTGCGGCCTGCGCGACGGCGAAGCCACGGTGGGCCAGTTCTGCATCGACCAGCAGCTCGGCCACGCCTTTGATGGCGACACGCAGCGCGGGCTGTTCTTCCGGGGTGCGGGCACGCTGCCGTTTGGCAACGAGATTCGCCCGGTGCATGACCTGCTGCGCTGCCTGTTGGGCGGTGGCGGCGAGGTGGCACCCGCCGCCACCAGCGAGGCCGAGGTCATTGCCATTTAACATTGGCAGATGCACACATCTGCCCTTGTTTTGTTCTCTGGTGGACAAGATTCCACCACCTGTTTGGCCCAAGCGCTCGCCAAATACCAGCGCGTCGAAACCATCGCCTTTGACTACGGCCAGCGCCACAGCGTCGAGCTTCAAGCCCGCCTGAGCGTGCTGACCGAGCTGCGCCAGCGCTTCCCGGCATGGTCGGCACGTTTGGGCGAAGACCATGTGCTGGACTTGGCCGTGTTGGGCCAAGTCAGCGACACCTCGCTGACCCGCGACGTGGCCTTCAAGATGGAAAGCTCAGGCTTGCCCAACACCTTTGTGCCGGGCCGCAACCTGCTGTTTTTGACGCTGGCCGCCGCGCTGGCGTATCGGCGCGACCTGCAAGTCATCGTCACCGGCGTGTGCGAAACCGACTTCTCCGGCTACCCCGATTGCCGCGACGACACCATGAAAGCCATGCAACTGGCCCTGTCGCTGGGCATGGACAAACGCTTTTTGATCGACACCCCGCTGATGTGGATCGACAAAGCCGCGACCTGGCAAATGGCGCACGACTTGGGCGCGCAATCTGGCGTGACCGATGGCGGCGATGCGCTGGTGGACTTGATCGTCGAACACACCCACACCTGCTACTTGGGCGACCGCACCCATCGCCATGATTGGGGCTGGGGCTGCGGCACTTGCCCGGCTTGCGAGCTGCGCGCGCGTGGTTATGTGCGCTGGCTGGCGCAGCGCGCCGCACTGCCTCAGGCTGAGCGCAAGGTGTAACGCGCCGCGCTGCCCTCGGCGGCGGGCACCAACGTCCAGCTTTGGTTGTGCAGCGCCGCCAGCGTGGGCCGGTGGGCGATGGACACCAAACCGCCGCCGCGCTGCTGCACTCGTTCGATCAGGCGTTGGTACAGCACCTGTTCCGCCGCTGGGTCTAGCGCGCTGGTGGCCTCGTCGGCCAGCACCCATTGCGGGGCTTTGAGCAGCACGCGGGCGATGGCCAGCCGCTGCTGTTCGCCGCCGCTCAGTTGCTGGCTCCAGGCTTGGGGCTCGTCCAAGCGCTCGGCCAGATTGGGCAGCAACGCATCGTTCAGGGCTTGCCGCAGTTCGGCGTCGCTGTAGCGCGTGGGCGCTTCGGGGTAGGCCAGCGCGTCGCGCAGCGGCCCGTTGGGAAAGTAAGGTCGCTGCGGAATGAACATGCTTTGCGCGGGCAGCTCGATGCGCCCCTGCGCGCCCGGCCAAATCCCCGCCAGAGCGCGGAACAAGGTCGATTTCCCGCTGCCCGATGGCCCTTGCAGCAGCACCCGCGCACCCGGCTCGGCGTGCAACGCGGCCCCGGCCAGCAGTACCGCGCCGCCCGGCAAGGTCAACGTCAAGTCGCTGGCGTTCAAGGGTTGAGCCGCATCGCTGGGTGGGAGGATGGCTGCGGGCGCGGACGCTTCACGGGCCAGTGCGGCTTCAAAGCTGGTGAGCCGATCAGTGGTGGCGCGCCAACTGGCCAGACTGTCGTAGTTGTCCACCAGCCAGGCCAGCGAGTCTTGCACCCGGCCAAAAGCGGTGGCGATTTGCATCAGTTCGCCGAGCTGGATCGCACCGCTGAAAAAGCGCGGTGCCGCCACGATGAACGGAAACACCACCGCCGCCTGCCCAAAGCCCGAGGTGAACCACGTCAGGTTTTTCTGCGCCTTCAGCAGCGAAAAGTAGTTGCCCAGCACGCGGCCCAAGTGCAGGTCAAGCTGCTGGCGCTCCACGGCCTCGCCGCGATCCAGGGCGATGGACTCGCTGTACTCGCGCACGCGGGTCATGTGGTGGCGGAAATCT
>CALMOI010000520.1 GCA_937871735.1 uncultured Comamonadaceae bacterium | reverse complement strand
CAAGCCTATGTGGCGTTGGCCTACAAAGTGCCGCGCTTGGACAGCCTCACCCCCACGCCCGAGCATGACGACGCGCTGGCCCTCACCGTGCTCGCTGCCGTGCTGGACGGTTACCCCGGCGCGCGCCTCGATCGCACCTTGACCCAAGGCCCGCAGCGCGTGGCCGACAGCGCCGGAGCCAGCAACGGCCTGATGGGGCGCGGCCCGCAGTTGTTCATGCTCGACGGCGTGCCCGCGCCCGGCAAAACCGTGGCCGATGTGGAAGCGGCGCTGCGCGCCCAAGTCACCCGCATCGTCCGTGAAGGCGTGAACGAGGCCGAACTGAACCGCGTCAAAACCCAATGGGTTGCCAGCCAGGTCTACCAACGCGATTCGGTGATGAGCCAAGCGCGTGAGCTGGGCAGCCTGTGGGCCAACGGCCTGCCGCTGGACACCGACGAGCGCCTGATTGAGCGCCTGCGCCAAGTCACCCCAGCGCAAGTCCAAGCCGTGGCCGCCAAGTACTTCGGCGACGACCAGCTCACCGTGGCGGTGCTGCATCCGCAGCCGCTTGACCCCAACCGCAAACCCCGCACCGCACCTGCGGGCCTGCGCCATTGATTGGCTGCACCCGCTTCAACAGATCGCTCCCATGTCTTTGAATTTCTCTCGTTTCAACCCGACGCGCTGCGCGTTGCTGCTGGGCGCGCTGCTCGTCAGCCTGAGCGCCCAAGCCAGCTTGCCGATTCAGCACTGGACGCAGCCCAACGGCGCGGCCATTTGGCTGGTGGAAAGCCCCGTCATCCCGATGGTGGATGTGCAAATCGACTTTGACGCAGGCAGCCGCCGCGACCCCGCCGCCCAGGCCGGGCTGGCCAGCGTCACGGCCATGATGCTGTCCAAAGGCGTGCGCGCCACACCGGCGCAAGCCGGGCAGCCCGGCGAGCCCGCGCTCGATCAAAACCAGCTCGGCGAAGCTTGGGCCGACTTGGGCGCGGACTTCAGCGCCGGAGCCGGTGGCGAACGCTTCACCTTCGCGCTGCGCAGCCTGACCGCGCCCGACTTGCTGGCCCGGGCGACGGCGCTGGCAGCACGCCAAATCGCCC
>CALMOI010000519.1 GCA_937871735.1 uncultured Comamonadaceae bacterium | reverse complement strand
GCGGCGGCTGATGATGGTCACGTCGGCATCTTCATGCACCGCATCGAGAACGGACTTCAGCGAACCGCGCGCTTCGGAATAGGTGATAATTTTCATAGCTGACGCCCCTTTGACTTGTACCTTAACTGGTGCAAGTTTAAGCCATGCCTTGTCAAGGCGCATCAAGGCCTTCGTTCATGCCACCTTGCTGTGCAGCTCAATCACCTGCGCGCCAGTGCGCAGCTGGTCGAGATAGTCAGCCCAACGCTGCAGCATGGCGCGCCGTCCCGGTAGGTGTGTCGTGCGGTTGTAGGCGCGGCCATTGGCGTCTTTGACCGTGTGCGCCAGCTGGTGCTCTATCAGATCAACGCGCTCGTTTAGCACCTCGTCCATGATGGTGCGGGCGCTGGCCCGAAAGCCGTGGGCGGTCTGTACGCTGCCGGGGTAGCCCATAGCCTGCAAAGCTTTGTTCACCGTGTTTTCGCTCATAGGCCGGTCTGCTTTGGCGCTGGTGCCAAAGACGTATCGGCCATGCCCGGTAAGCGCTTGCAGTTCGCCGGGGCGAACCAGTAGCAGCGGCGACAGTTTCAAAGCCACCACGGTGCAGGGATGGCCGCTGTAGGCGTGCATGGCGCTAAGCAAGGCACCCAGCGCCAGCGGCTCGGTGATGGCGGGATGGCTGCGGGTCTTGGCCGTGGGCAGGGAGTCTCTCAGTCCAACGGTGGCGTCGCGCTCAGTCAATCCGCGCTGCCGTGGCTGGCGTGCGTTTGGCCGCTGTGTTTTTGAGCCATGCCAGTGCCACGGCGCGCCCCTTGTTGGTTGCTGGTGCTTGTGTTGGCGCTTATCCAAAAAGAACCAACAAAATGTTGGGATGCCATGCTATCGGGTGAAGGGATGTGAGACAAGAAAAAAGCCCCTTGCCTATGAGACAGGGGGCTTTTGATGTGGCCTGATATGGCCTGATACTGTCATTTGGTGCCGATTGTCGGAATCGAACTGACGACCTACCGCTTACAAGGCGGTTGCT
>CALMOI010000518.1 GCA_937871735.1 uncultured Comamonadaceae bacterium | reverse complement strand
CCCGAAGGCACGCAAGCGGGCAAGCAGTTTCGCCTGCGCGGCAAGGGCATCAAGGGCGTGCGCTCCAGCTACCCCGGCGATTTGTACTGCCACGTCACCATCGAAACCCCGGTCAAGCTCACCGAATACCAGCGCAAGCTGCTCAAAGAGCTGGACGAGTCGCTGCAAAAAGGCGGTGACAAACACTCGCCCACCGGCAGCAGTTGGACAGATCGACTGAAGAGCTTCTTCGGCGCATAAGACGCATCAGCTCAGCTCAAAGCCCCAAGTGCTTGCCACTTGGGGCTTTTTTAATCTGTGCCCAACGCTGGTGTGAGCCGGCAGTGCGTGGTTATCATGGGCCGGTTTTTCGGCCACCACCACGATCACTGAGAGGGTTTTGCCATGCTGCTTCGCTTTGTTCCGCTGTCATCTTTGCTCGCCGCCGCCTTGCTGGCCGGTTGTGCGGGCCTGTCTACCGCACCTGCGCCCGCCGATGTGGGCGTGGACGGCATCGCCTGCGTCGGGGCGGTGCCCTCGGCACCCGCGCAGTTTCAGCCCAGCGCCAACGAAGGTTTGGTGAACACGGCCCGCTTGGCCTCAGGCAAAGGCGGCGTGTGCGCGGCGCAGGTTTACACCGCCACAGCGCCTGTGGTGGTGTACCGGGTGTATGACCAAAAAAACGGCAGCGCCAGCGCCATTGCGGGCCGCTGGTGGTCGCTGAGCTTGCCCACAGGGCCGCGTGACGGCTACCGCGCCGCTTACGGCATCTGCCCCGAATGGAGCGCGCTGAACGCCATGATTCGCTGCGAACTCAAGCCCGGTGCGCAAGTGCTGCTTGGTAACACCCAAAGCGTGGATTGCGCTGAAGGCGGCTATCCCAAAACCGCTGCGGCGCAGCTCTACATTCCCAATGACGGGCGCAACAACGTGTCTTACGTCGACCACTGCACCGACCAAGGCACCTGGCCCTGATGCATCACCCCATGCCCGCACTGACCGCTGACAGCCCATGCTGGGACATCTTTTGCCGCGTGATCGACAACTTTGGCGACATCGGCGTGTGCTGGCGCTTGGCCACGCAACTGGCCGCGCGCGGCGTGCAGGTGCGGCTGTGGGTGGACGATGCCTCGGCGCTGGGTTGGATGGCACCCGGCACGCTGCTTGACGCAGCCCGACCCGCCCAAGACGATGCACCCAGCCTGCTGGGCACAGCCCCCGGCATTCAAGTGCGCGCATGGCCGCAAGCCGCCGCCATGCCAGATTGGGCAAACCTGCCCCGCGCCCAAGTCTGGATCGAAGCCTTTGGCTGCGACCTGCCGGCCGCCTTCATCGCCGCCCAGCGCACCGCCGACACTGAAGCCGCCCCGCAATGGCTGAATTTGGAGTACCTGAGCGCCGAAGCCTATGTAGAGCGCTGCCACCGCCTGCCCTCGCCGGTGATGCACGGCCCCGGCGCAGGGCTGACGCGGCACTTCTTCTACCCTGGCTTCACGCCCCGCACGGGCGGGCTGCTGCGCGAAACTGATCTGCTGGCGCGCCAAGCCGCCTTTGATGCGCCCGCGTGGCTGGCGCAGCACGGCATTCCTGACGTGGCGGGCGAGCGCCGCATCTCGCTGTTTTGCTACGAACCGCCCGCGCTGGCCGCATGGCTGGCGCAACTGGCCGCCGCGCCACAGCCCACGCGGCTGCTGGTGACGGCAGGCCGCGCCACGCAAGCCGTGCAAGCGGCGCTGAACAGCACAGCCAACACAGCCCACAGCGCGCTGCACATTCACTACCTGCCCACGCTGACGCAAACCGACTACGACCACCTGCTGTGGGCCTGCGAGCTGAACCTGGTGCGCGGCGAAGACTCGCTGGTGCGGGCGCTGTGGGCGGGCCGCCCGCTGGTCTGGCACATCTACCCGCAGGACGACGGCGCGCACCTTGACAAGCTGGAAGCCTTTTTAAACCAGCTCCAAGCCCCGGCCACACTGCGGCAATTTCACCAGGCTTGGAACGCCAGTGCCACCGCGCAAGAAGGCGACGACACCCGCCCGCCGCCTGCGCTGGAACTGCCCGAGTGGCGTGCATGGGCCACAGACGCACGTGCTGCGCTGCTGGCTCAAGCGGACTTAGCGCAGCAGCTTCTCGAATTCGTGGCCAAAAAACGATAAAATTCAAGGCTTTGCGGAATCTCGCCGGGCTGGCCCCGACATCTGCCGCGCCCGCCGCGCCCGACGTGTAGATCCTTTACTACCTGTTCAGCGGCCCCAACCTCTGGAAACCCCTATGAAAATCGCTCAAGAAATCCGCGCAGGCAACGTGATCATGCACGGCAAAGACCCCATGGTCGTCCTGAAAACCGAATACAGCCGTGGTGGCCGCAACTCCGCCACCGTGCGCATGAAGCTCAAGAGCCTGATCGCCAACTTCGGCACCGAAGTCGTGTTCAAAGCCGACGACAAGATGGACCAAGTCATTCTGGACAAGAAAGAATGCACCTACTCCTACTTCGCTGACCCGATGTACGTCTGCATGGACGAAGAGTTCAACCAGTACGAAGTCGAAGCCGAAAACATGGGCGACGCCCTGAACTACCTCGAAGACGGCATGGCTGTTGAAGTGGTGTTCTATGACGGCAAAGCCATCTCGGTGGAACTGCCCACCTCCGTCGTGCGCGAAATCACCTGGACTGAACCCGCCGTCAAGGGCGACACCTCTGGCAAGGTTCTGAAGCCCGCCAAGATCGCTACCGGCTTTGAAATTGGCGTGCCAATTTTCGTGGCTCAAGGTGACAAGGTCGAAATCGACACCCGCACCGCTGAATACCGCAAGCGCGTCTAAGCTTTTAGCTCACGCACTTCACCCGAAAGGCTCCGCAAGGAGCCTTTTTTTTCGTTACGCTCTACGCTGGCACAACAACCTCACAGAGCAGTACCATGAAAGCCACCCGAGACATCCATACCCGCCGCCTAGCCGAATCCTGGGCGGAACTGCAAGCTCACGTGGCCAGCGGTGAACCGCTGGAGCCCGATGCCTACCGCTTGGCCTTCACCGATCCCGAGTTCATGCTGCGCCGCGAAACACGCGGCCTGCGCATCCAATTGGAAATGCTCAAGCCCGATTTAGACCAAATCGCAGCCGGCATTGAACACACCGTGGTGGTGTTTGGCAGCGCCCGCTTCCCCGCCCCAGACGACGCGCAAACCGCCATGAGCGCCGCCCAAGCCAGCGGCGACGCAGCCGCCATCGCCTTGGCCGAACGCGGCCTGCGCAACGCCCGCTACTACGAACTGGCGCGCCAATTTGCGCAACTGGTTTCCACCGACAGCAAAAACTGCGCTTCCAGCGAGCGCATGTACATCTGCACCGGCGGTGGCCCCGGCATCATGGAAGCGGCCACACGCGGCGCGCACGACGTGGGTGCGCTGTCGGTGGCGCTGAACATTGCGCTGCCGCACGAGCAATCGGCCAACCCGTATGTGTCGCCCAACCTGAGCTTCAAGTTTCACTACTTTGCGCTGCGCAAAATGCACTTCATGATGCGCGCCAAGGCTTTGGTGGCCTTCCCCGGCGGCTTTGGCACGCTGGACGAGCTGTTTGAAGTCATCACCTTGGTGCAAACCCAAAAAGCCAAACCCGTGCCCATCATTTTGTTTGGCTCGGACTACTGGAAGCGCTTGTTCAACCTAGACGTGCTGGTCGAAGAAGGTGCCATCTCGCCGCAAGACCTGAACCTGATCCAGTACGTGGACGACCCACAAGTGGCATGGAACAGCATCCGCGAGTTCTACGGGCTGGGAACGAACGGGCCAGTGTGCATCAAGTAAGTTAGAACTGAATCACCCAAGTCCCATGCAAAGATTTCTATTCATCAGTGGAGTTCTTCTGATTGCATGGGGCTTGCTTTGCCCATTTTTCTTAATCGAATGCCATACCTCTATTTTTGAATTGAATGCAAACCGTTGGCAACTTGAATCAAAACGTGGAGCAGACAAGTACTACCACCAGCTGCTTTATTTCCTTGTTGACCACCGATTCAAAATTGCAGCAGTTGGATGTGGACTGCTTGCTATCTGGGTAATTGGAGTTCGGCTTCGTTTATTTTGATGCTCTTATTTCGAGCAACCAAAATTCATACAACCCCATTTCGGCCATGCTCCAGATAACCTCTGCGCTCGCTCAGGAGTTCATAGTAAGCAGCAAGATGCGGCATGAACGGTTTCTCAAAAGGCGTCATCATCCATCGATTCAGTGACAAGCCCAGAACGACATCCGCAAGCGTGAATTGATCACCTGTGGCGAATCGCTTGGTCTTGGCCAGATGTGCATCAAGTATCGCCATATGCAGGTTCCATGCGGCAATACCCGCTTGAATCATGGCTGGATCTTGGTGCAAGGCACTCTGGCGCACCAGTGCCATGAAAGCGTAGCGCCAAGAGTTATTCAATTCCGTGGCCTGCCAGTCCATCCACTGCTCGACTTTGGCGCGTGACTTCGGCTCACTCGGCAGCAACTGGGAGCCATTTGCCAAATAACGACAAATAGCATTGGACTCCCACAACACGAAATCACCATCGACGAGTACCGGCACCATTGCATTGGGATTCAGTGCTCTAAAATCATCAGTTTGCACAGATGCGAAGCCAGATCCATAATCTTCTCGCTCATAATTGACACCCAATTCGACGCAAGTCCATAAAACTTTTCGCACATT
>CALMOI010000517.1 GCA_937871735.1 uncultured Comamonadaceae bacterium | reverse complement strand
TGAAAAAGCAAAAATGATCCTGGTCTACAGATACCGGGTGAAGTCGCTCAATGGCTTGCTGAACCAGCAAAGCCGGGCGGTGAACTTTGTCTGGAACTTCTGTAACGACCGGCAAAAAGACGCTCTGCGCTTTGGCCGTCGCTGGCACACCGGATTTGATCTGAACAAGCTCACGACGGGGGCCAGCAAAGAGCTGGGCTTGCACTCGGGAACGATCAATGCGGTGTGCGAACAATACGCCAAATCGCGTTCGCAAAAAAACCGTCCGTATCTGCGCTACCGGGGCAAGAAGTCGCTGGGCTGGGTTCCGTTCAAAGGCCGGGACTTGAAGCGTGAGGGTGATGCCTTTCGTTTTGCGGGTAACACGTTTCGCGTCTTCAACAGCCGTGCGCTGCCCAAAGGCAAGATCAAGGATGGCAGCAACTTTTCTCGAGACAGCCGGGGCCACTGGTATTTGAACATCGTGATTGATGTTCAAACCGTTGCTGGGGAGGTGCGTGCGCCGCTCAAAGGCGTGGGCATTGATCTTGGGCTCAAGGACTTCGCCACTTTGTCTACGGGCGAGAAGATTGGGGCGCAGCGCATTTACCGAGGTGCCGAAGCGGCGCTGGCCGTGGCGCAGCGGGCGGGCAAGAAAAAGCGAGTGAAAGCGATTCACGCACAAATAGGAAATCGGCGAAACGACTTTCACCACAAGCTCAGCACCCGCATCGTGCGCGAGTTTGACTACATCGCGGTGGGCAACGTGTCCGCTGCTGGACTCGCCAAGACCAGCATGGCGAAGTCGGTTTTGGATGCGGGCTGGTCGTCCTTTAGAGCTCAACTGGCGTACAAGGCTGTTAAGCATGGCGCGTGGTTTGAAGAAGTGAACGAGTGTTTTACATCCCAAGTCTGTTCGAGTTGCGGTGCTTTGCCCGATTCGAGGCCGAGAGGTATCGCAGACCTTGGAATAAGGAGCTGGATGTGTTCGGGGTGTGGCTGTCAGCATGATCGGGATGTGAATGCGGCAAAAAACATTCTGAAGAGATTCAGCTCCCGTGTCGGGCATGACACGCCAGTTGTGGGAAGCCTCATCCTTGAGGATGGGGAGGATGTCAACCGGGGACCTTGGTTAAATTGGGGCAAACCCAAGTCCGCATTGTAGAATCATGTGGTTTTGCGCCAACCCAACCAACCCTCTGCCATGAAGCTGTTTGCCTCTTTCCTGATGGTCGCCCTGTTTGCCGCCTCTGCTGTGGCTGCGGACGACAAAGCCGCCGCCCAGGTTGCCAAGCCTGATCTCGTTAAGGGTGAAGCCAGCTTCACCGCAGTGTGCGCCGCTTGCCACGCTGCCGATGGCAATTCGACCACGCCCGCCAACCCCAAGTTGGCCCAGCAGCATCCCGAATACCTGATCAAACAGCTGACCGAATTCAAGTCCGGCAAGCGCGCCAATGCTGTCATGACCGGCATGGCCAGCACGCTCAGCGATGACGACATGCGCAACGTGGCCTACTGGCTGGCATCGCAAAAAGCCAAGCCCGGTTTCGCCAAGGACAAAGAAAACGTGGCCTTGGGTGAACGCATTTACCGTGGCGGCATTCCTGATCGCCAAATCGCCGCTTGCGCAGGCTGCCACAGCCCCAACGGCGCTGGCATTCCGGCTCAGTACCCGCGTCTGTCGGGTCAGCAGTCTGATTACGCTGTGGCGCAACTGACCGCTTTCCGCGATGGCGTGCGCAAAAACAGCATCCAAATGACGGGTGTTGCCGCCAAAATGAACGACCGTGAAATCAAGGCTGTGGCTGACTACATCGCCGGTCTGCGTTGAACTCATGACCGGCTGACTCGGCGCTTGAAGCCGGGCGGCTTGTCAGGTCAATCAGCGATTCTTCATTTTCAGGGGGCAAAATCGGCAGGTTGCAGTTGGAAAACTGAACCTAGTCCAGCTTTCTGTATCGATACCAGGGCGGGTCTTGTTGCAAGGCCCGCCTTTTTTGTTGTTTGCAGCGTTGCGCTGCCAGCCTTCGTCACCTTCTGTAGCTCTTTTTACGCATGACAGTTTCCACTCAAGGTCTTGAAGTCAGTTCCGGCTCGCGGGTCTTGCGCGCCGCCGTGGAGCTGTTGTCGTCGATGCGCTTTGCCATCTCGCTGCTGACGGTGATTTGCATTGCCTCGGTCATTGGCACGGTGCTCAAGCAGCACGAGCCCATCAACAATTACGTGAACCAGTTCGGGCCGTTTTGGGCTGAGGTGTTTGGTGCCATCAACTTGTACGCGGTGTACAGCGCTTGGTGGTTCATGTTGATTTTGGCGTTTTTGGTCACCAGCACCTCGCTGTGTATTGCGCGCAACACCCCCAAAATTTTGGTGGATCTGAAGACCTACAAAGAAAACATCCGCGAGCAAAGTTTGAAAGCCTTCGGTCACCGCGCCGAAGCCACGCTGGTTGAAGCGCCCGAAGCCGCTGCCACGCGATTGGGTCATTTGCTGGCGAGCGGCGGCTGGAAGGTGAAGCTCCAGCGCCGCGACCGCCCCGAAGGCGCAGGCTGGATGCTGGCCGCCAAGATCGGCGGTGTGAACAAGATTGGCTATATCGCCGCGCACAGCGCCATCGTGCTGATTTGCTTGGGCGGCCTGTTGGACGGCGATTTGATCGTCCGCGCCCAAATGCTGTTCAGCGGCAAAGTGCCCTACAACGGCGGCGGCTTGATTGCCGATGTGCCGCAGCAGCACCGCCTGTCTGAGCGCAACCCCACCTTCCGGGGCAATTTGATGGTGGCTGAAAACACCCAGTCCAGCACCGCCATCCTGAGTCAAGCGGACGGCATCTTGCTGCAAGAGCTGCCGTTTGCGATTGAGTTGAAGAAGTTCGTGGTGGAGTACTACGCCACCGGCATGCCCAAGTTGTTTGCCAGCGACATCGTGATTCACGACAAAGCCACAGGCGAAAAGCAGACAGCGCGTGTGGAGGTGAACCATCCCGCCGTCTACAAAGGCGTGGAGATTTACCAGTCCAGCTTCGACGACGGCGGCTCCAGCGTGCGCCTCAAGGCCTACCCGATGGCGGCGGCCACCGAACCGTTTGAGATTCGCGGCGTGATCGGCGGCACATCCCAGCTCACCAAGGGCGCGGACAAGTTGACCTTGGAGTACACCGGCCTGCGCGTTATCAACGTGGAAAACATGACACCCAACGCCTCAGGCTCGGGCACCGATGTGCGCAAGGTTGATTTGACAGCCACCTTGGGCAAGCACCTAGGCGCGGGCAACAAGAGCACCACCCCCAAAACGCTGCGCAATGTGGGCCCCAGCATCAGCTACAAGCTGCGCGATGCGGCGGGCCAAGCGCGTGAATTCAACAACTACATGGTGCCGATGGACACCGGCGACGGCATCCCGGTGTTCTTGCTGGGCACGCGCGACTCGCCAGCCGAGCCATTTCGCTACCTGCGCATTCCGGCAGACGATCAAAACTCGCTCGATGGCTTCTTGCGCCTGCGCGCCGCGCTGCAAAACCCGGCGCTGCGCGAACTGGCGGTGCGCCGCTACGCCACGCGGGCGGTGGACAAAGCGCGCCCCGAGCTGGTGACGCAGCTCATGAGCTCGGCCAATCGCGCCATGTCGCTGTTTGCGGGCACGGAAGTCGTCAAGGGCAACCGCAACGGCGGTCTGCAAGCCGTGGCTGATTTCATGGAACTGAACGTGCCCGAAGCTGATCGCAACCGGGCCAGCGAAGTGCTGATCCGCATCCTGAACGGCGTGCTCTATGAGTTGCTGCAAGTCTCGCGTGAACAAGCCAAGCTGCCCGCGCTGATCCCGGACGACAAGCTGCAAGGCTTCATGACCCAGTCCGTGTTTGCGCTCAGTGATGTGCCGCTGTACCCCGCGCCCATGACGTTCCAGTTGCAAGACTTCACCCAAGTGCAAGCCAGCGTGTTTCAGGTGGCGCGCGCCCCTGGCAAGACCGTGGTTTATCTGGGCTGCGCCTTGCTGATTTTGGGTGTGTTCGCCATGCTGTACGTGCGCGAACGTCGCCTTTGGATTTGGTTTGCCCCGCACGGCCCAGACGAGACCCCCCCCCAGACACAGGCCACGATGGCACTGTCCACCAACCGCAAGACCATGGACGGCGATCGTGAGTTCGTCCAGCTCAAGGACAAATTGCTCGGGATCAAGGACTTATCGACATGACCACCACAACCACCACCCTGACCCTGCATGAGGGGTTTCTTTCCCGCCGCAGTCTGTATGACTGGCTGTTCGCCGCTTTGGTGCTGGCGGGCGGGCTGTTTGCTTTCTCGCGCTACGGCGCGGCGATGGATGTCTACGAAAAAGGCATCTTGACCTGCGCCATTCCGCTGGCCGTGCTGCTGGGCTGGTTTTGGCGACCGCTGCGCACGCTGATGCTAGTGGTGGCGGGTTTTTCGATCTTGGCCATCATCTCTTATGACGGCGACTTGAAGCGCGCCGAAACCGTGTTCTGGCTCAAGTACTTCTTGTCCAGCCAATCGGCCATCTTGTGGATGTGCTTGCTGATTTTCATGAGCACGGTGTTTTACTGGTTGGGCGCGCTGATTCGCAACCAAGGCGATGTCATGGAAGGGCTGGGTTCCAAAATCGCTTGGGTGGCGATTGGCATGGCGTTGATCGGCACGATGGTGCGCTGGTATGAAAGCCACCAAATTGGCCCGGACATCGGCCACATCCCGGTCAGCAACCTGTACGAAGTCTTCGTGATGTTTTGCTGGATGACCACGGGCTTTTACCTGTACTACGAAGCTCAGTACAAAACCCGCGCTTTGGGTGCGTTTGTGATGCTGGTGGTCAGCGCTGCTGTGGGCTTTTTGCTGTGGTACACGCTGGTGCGCGAAGCACAAGAAATCCAGCCGCTGGTGCCCGCCCTGAAAAGCTGGTGGATGAAGATTCACGTCCCCGCCAACTTCATCGGCTACGGCACGTTTGCGCTGTCGGCGATGGTGGCGTTTGCGTACCTGATCAAGCAGTCGGTGACCGAAACCCGTTGGTTCAAGCTGGCCCCGCTGTGGTTGCTGGGCATCGTGCTGTGCTTTGAGCCGGTGGTGTTTCGCCAAAAGCCGGGCGCGATGGTGGCTGAGGGCATGAGCAGCTACTGGGCGGTGTACTTTGGCATTGCCTCGTTGATCGTGGGCAGCATCTTGTTTGGCCGCAAGCGTTTGGCCGAGCGCCTGCCCAGCTTGGAAGTGCTGGACGACGTGATGTACAAGGCCATTGCCGTCGGCTTTGCCTTCTTCACCATTGCCACGGTGCTGGGCGCGCTGTGGGCTGCCGAAGCCTGGGGCGGCTACTGGAGCTGGGATCCCAAAGAAACCTGGGCGCTGATCGTCTGGCTGAACTACGCCGCCTGGCTGCACATGCGCCTCATGAAGGGCTTGCGCGGCACCGTGGCCGCATGGTGGGCGCTGGCGGGTCTGGCAGTGACCACGTTTGCCTTCATCGGCGTGAACATGTTCTTGAGCGGGTTGCACAGCTACGGCACCTTGTAAGGCGACACGCACTTTGAACTGAAATGGCCCGGTCTCACCCACCGGGCCATTTTTTTGTCCTGAACTTGTAAGACTGCGACCTGTCCCACGACCTATGGATAACCGAGGACTTCACCATGTTCATCAAGACTGACTCATCCGACTTTAGCCACCCCGTCGCCAGCGAGATCACGCCGCAGGGCATTTACGAGGGGCGGCGCGACCTGCTCAAACTGCTCGCTTTTCAGGTCGGAAAGGCTGCCGTCGAATTCGACGGTGCCACGGTC
>CALMOI010000516.1 GCA_937871735.1 uncultured Comamonadaceae bacterium | reverse complement strand
GTGGCGGGCCATTCTTCGAGCTGGGCGTCGCCGGTGTAGACGCCGGCTTCGTACTCGACCAAGTCGCCCGAGAACAGCACCTTCTCATCGGCTACCCAGGCGATGGTGTCGCCCTTGGTGTGGCCCGCGCCGGGGCTCCAGATCTCGACCTGCACGCCGCCCAAGTCCACGGTGAGCTTGCCCGGCACTTCGCCGTTCACCGGATTGCCGCCGCCGATCACCATCGTCGGCCAAGTCAGGCCGGGCACGCCGTCTGCGCCACGGAACAGGCGGGGGAAGCGCTCCATCTCGCTCTTCATGTCTTGCGCGCCGCGCTCGACGATCAGCTCGTAAGTGCCTTGGCTGGCGATGACTTCGGTTGCGCCTTCGTCCACATAGGCGCTGGCTCCCAGCACGCGCACGGCGTGGTAGTGGGTGAGCAGCACGTACTTGATGGGCTTGTCGCTGACGGTGCGGATCTGTTGGATCAGGTCACGCGCCATCGCCGGGGTGGCGGTGGCGTCGCTGACCATGATGTACTTGTCGCCAATGATGACACCCGAGTTCGGGTCGCCCTCGGCGGTGTAGGCCCAGCAGTGGGCGCTGAGCTGTTCAAAGGTGATTTTTTTGTCTTCGAGATCGGCTTGAGAGGCAAAGGCTTTGGTGGACATGCGCGGGTTCCTGCTTCGGGTGAATCGGGGCGCGGGATCAGCATGATCCCGACACCGCCGAATTTTACCTAAACGTAATTAATTACGTATTGGTAAATTCACCACCCCGCAGTCACCACGAACGGCGGGCGGGCACGTCCAGCCCCAGCAAGCCACCGGTCAAGCGGCCCAAGGCGGCGGCCACTTGGCCCAGCGCCTGCCCCACATGCGCCAGCGCCAACCGCAATTCGGCGGCTGGTTCGGCGATGCGGGCGGGCCAACTCAGGCGGCGGGGCGCATCAGTCCAGTGCAGACGGGCTTCGGCGGCGCTGCCGGGCGCGGCATACGACTCCACCACCACGCACTGCCCGGCGCGCAGCGCCAAGCTGGCACCGGCTTGCACAAACACGTCGCCGCAGCGGTCAGGCTGCGCGGGGTGCGGGCCGTTTTCTGTGACCCAAATGCGGCCTTGGGTGATGTGCAACATGCCCGCCACCTGCGGACGCAGGGTGATGGCGTGACCGGCGGCCAGCACCCAGCCGCCAGCAGCGGCAGTACGGGAAACAGACAGAGCGGACAGGGCAAGGGCACGATCAGACATGAGACTCTCCAGTGAAATATCAGGGGTTCGGGAAGTCATCATCCGGCCAGCGGCATTGACAGTCCAATGAAATAGCGCCAATCTATTGATACGCAAAACGCATCAATGGCTTCGGCCTCTACCTTCGATTCATGCAGCATTCCCAAACCCATTTGCGCACCCGCCCGATTCAGGCCGGACACCTGCGCGCCTTTGAAGCCGTGGCCCGGCATTTGAACTTTCGCGCCGCTGGCGAAGAGCTGGCGCTGACGCAATCTGCCGTCAGCCGCCAAATTCAGGCGCTGGAAGAAGAAGTGGGCATGGCCTTGTTTCTGCGCCACACCCGTGCGGTAGAACTGACAAGCGCAGGCGCGCAATTGCTGCTGGCGGTGTCGCAGGCGCTGCCGCGCATTGATGCGGCGGTGCGCCAAATCCGCCAAAGCGCCGGACGCAAAAGTGTGTCGCTGACCACCTTTGCCTCGTTCGCGTCGATGTGGCTGATTCCCCGGCTCGAAGCCTTTCAGCGCGACCACCCCGACATCGACATTCGCATTGATGCGTCTGATGCCGCGTTGGACTTGGACGTGGCCGATGTGGACGTGGCGCTGCGCTACGGCACGGCAGCCCACATGCCGCGTGGCGCGATCCGCATGTTTGGCGAGCAGCTCACCCCGGTGGCCAGCCCGTGGCTGCTGAAGTCATCGGGCGCGGTGGGATTGCGGTTGCATCACCCGCAAGACTTGGCCCAGTTCACGCTGATTGAAGCGGGCGACGCGCACCGCAGCCATTTGGAATGGCTGGCCTGGCAGCGCTGGTTTGAAAAGCAGGCGTTGCCCAAGCTCAGTCCCAAACGCTGGCTGTACTTCAACTACGCCTACCAAATGGTGCAAGCGGCGCTGACCGGCCAAGGCGTGGTGCTGGCGCGTCTGCCGCTGGTGGCCGAAAGCATGGCCAACGGCGATTTGATCGAAGTGCTGCCCGGCGCACGCATGGAATCGCCGATGGCGTACTGGCTGATCGTCGGCCCCCGCAGCGCCGCACGCCCAGAAATCCGCGCCTTTTGCGACTGGCTGCAAGACCAAGCCCAAGCCACCCGCACCACCATCGGCGAAGTGCCTGATCCCGATTTGGCGGATGGGTTGGACTAGCTCAACCCCACGCGAGGCCGCCGCAACACGACTGGGTTGCTGTTGCCCCATCAACAGTTGTTCAGCATTTTGAGGTTAAGGCAGCACTGAGAATTTTTGATTTTTCTATTTAAGTCTTTGATTTAAAAAGAAATTTATCTTGGCATGGTTA
>CALMOI010000515.1 GCA_937871735.1 uncultured Comamonadaceae bacterium | reverse complement strand
GTATTTCCACAACTGGACGGGCAACCGCGTCACCTGCCGCGACTGGTTCCAGCTCTCGCTCAAAGAGGGCTTGACCGTGTTCCGCGACCAGGAATTCAGCATGGACTTGTGTACCAGCCCGTCTGCACGCGCCGTCAAGCGCATTGAAGACGTGCGCGGTCTGCGCGCCGTGCAGTTCTCGGAAGACGCTGGCCCGATGGCGCACCCGGTGCGCCCAGACAGCTATATCGAGATCAACAACTTCTACACCGCCACCGTCTATGACAAGGGCGCGGAAGTGGTGCGCATGATGCAAACGCTGGTGGGCCGCGACGGTTTCGCCGCTGGCATGAAGCTGTACTTTGAGCGCCACGACGGTCAAGCCGTGACCTGCGACGACTTCGCGCAAGCCATTGCCGACGCCAACCCGGCATCAAGCTTGGCCGCCTTGCTTGATCAGTTCAAACGCTGGTACAGCCAAGCCGGTACGCCCCGTTTGGCCGCGCACGGCGAATACGACGCGCAAGCGCGCAGCTACACGCTGCATGTCAGCCAAAGCTGCGCGCCCACGCCGGGCCAAGCCGACAAGCTGCCGTTTGTGATTCCGGTCAGCCTCGGCTTGCTCAGCGCCAACGGCGACATCGTGCCGCTGCAACGCGCCGAAGGCGATACCGCCGCTGACAGCCACTTGTGGGTGCTGACGCAGGCCAACGAATCCATCACCTTCATCAATGTGGACGCGCCGCCGGTGCCGTCGCTGCTGTGCGGCTTCTCCGCCCCGGTGGTGCTGGACATCAGCTACACCGACGCAGAGTTGTTGACCTTGCTGGCGCACGACACCGACTCGTTCAACCGCTGGGAAGCAGGCCAACGACTGGCGCTGCGCCGTGCGCTGCAAGCCATCACCGCTGCGCAAGATACTGAGGAAGAAGTCGCCACCGCCTCGGCACCTGTGCTGGATGCGGCCTACATCGCCGCCATGCGCAGCGTGCTGCGCAACCCGGCGCTGGACGCGGCCTTCAAAGAGCTGGTGCTGACGCTGCCATCCGAAACCTATTTGGCCGAGCAGCTGGATGTGGTCGATCCGCAGCGCATCCACACTGTGCGCGAAACCATGCGCGAGCAGCTCGCCACCGCCTTGCGCGCTGATTGGCAATGGGCTTGGGAACAGCACCACGACAACGGCGGCTACCGCCCGGATGCCACGTCGGCAGGTCGGCGTGCGCTGTCGGGACTGGCGTTGTCGATGTTGTGCTTGGCCGCACGCCGCAGCGGCGATGTGGTTTGGCCCGGCAAGGCTTACCAGCGCGTCAAAGAAGCCAGCAACATGACCGACCGCTTCAACGCCCTGAGCGCCTTGGTCAGCAGCGGCCACAGTTTGGCCACGCAAGCTTTGGAACGCTTCCACGCACTGTTCAAAGACGAGGCGTTGGTGCTGGACAAATGGTTTGCCCTGCAAGCCAGCGCGCCTGACCACAACGGCCACATCCTGCCCGCCGTGCAGCAGTTGCTCACGCACCCCGACTTCACGCTGCGCAACCCGAACCGGGCGCGCAGCCTGATCTTCAGCTATTGCAGTGCCAATCCCGGTGGCTTCCACCGCGCTGATGCCGCCGGTTATGCGTTTTGGAGCGAGCGTTTGATCGAACTCGATGCCATCAACCCGCAAATCGCCGCCCGTTTGGCCCGCGCGATGGATCGCTGGAAAAAGCTGGCTGAGCCCTATCGCAGCGCCGCACATGCCGCCTTGACGCACATCGCCACGCGCTCGGATCTGAGCAACGATGTGAGCGAAGTCATCAACCGCGCACTCACCCCCTAACCCCCTGCCCCTTGACCACAGACCCGAGGAACAACTTCATGTCACAGAAAATTTCCCTGACCCGCTACTTGGTGGAGCAGCAACACAGCAACGGCACCATTCCAGCCCAGCTGCGCTTGCTGCTTGAAATCGTGGCCCGCGCCTGCAAGAGCATCAGCCACGCGGTCAACAAAGGGGCTTTGGGTGGTGTGCTGGGCACCGCTGGCAGCGAAAACGTGCAAGGCGAAGTCCAAAAGAAGCTGGACATCATCGCCAATGACGTGCTGATCGATGCCAACGAATGGGGCGGCCACTTGGCGGCGATGGCCTCGGAAGAAATGGACACCATCCACGTCGTGCCCAACCGCTATCCGCAAGGCGAATACCTGCTGATGTTTGACCCGCTGGATGGCTCCAGCAACATTGATGTGAACGTGAGCATCGGCACCATCTTCAGCGTGATGAAGAAGCCCGAAGGCAGCGCCGGTGTGAGCGAGCAAGACTTCATGCAACCGGGCAGCAAGCAAGTGGCAGCAGGTTATTGCGTCTATGGCCCGCAAACCACGCTGGTGCTGACCGTGGGCAACGGCGTCGTGATGTTCACCTTAGATCGTGAAGATGGCGGCTTTGTGCTGACCGATGAAAACGTGCGCATCCCTGAGGACACCAAAGAGTTCTCGATCAACATGAGCAACATGCGCCACTGGGACGAGCCGGTCAAGCGCTATATCGACGAGTGCTTGCAAGGCAAAGAAGGCCCGCGCGGCAAGGATTTCAACATGCGCTGGATTGCCTCGATGGTGGCCGACGTGCATCGCATCCTGACCCGTGGCGGCATCTTCATGTACCCGTGGGACAAGCGCGAACCGGGCAAGCCCGGCAAGCTGCGTCTGATGTACGAAGCCAATCCGATGAGCTGGCTGGTGGAACAAGCGGGCGGCGCTGCAACCAATGGGCGTCAGCGCATTTTGGACTTGCAGCCCACGCAATTGCATGAGCGCGTGAGCGTGGTGCTGGGTTCCAAGAACGAAGTTGAGCGCGTGACCAGCTACCACAACGCGGTATAATCCCAGACTTCGCCGGTGTAGCTCAGTCGGTAGAGCAGCTC
>CALMOI010000514.1 GCA_937871735.1 uncultured Comamonadaceae bacterium | reverse complement strand
TGCTATTTTGAAGGTAAATGACCCTGCATGGGGCCACAAATTGGCCCTCAAAAGCTCAAACGAGGGTAAATCCCGAGGCCTTCAGCGCACTTGGCGGAACTTGACCACGTCTTGTCGCTGCTCGCCCAAGCCGTCGATGCCCAGCGTCAGCACGTCGCCCGCTTGTAAAAAGCGCGGCGTGGGCTTGCAGCCCATGCCCACGCCGGGCGGCGTGCCGGTGGTCAGCACATCGCCGGGGTGCAGCGTCATGAATTGGCTGACGTAGCTCACCAGCTTGGCCACGCTAAAAATCATGGTGCGGGTGTTGCCGGTTTGCATGCGCTGGCCGTTCACGTCCAGCCACAGGTTCAGGCGCTGGGGGTTGGGCACTTCGTCCCGCGTCACCAGCCAAGGGCCGATGGGGCCGAAGGTGTCGCAGCCCTTGCCTTTGTCCCAGGTGCCGCCGCGCTCCAGTTGGAAGGCGCGCTCGCTCAGATCGTTGACCACGCAATAGCCCGCAACATGATTCAGCGCGTCTTTTTGCGTGACGTGGCGCGCCGTGCTGCCGATCACCACGCCCAACTCCACTTCCCAATCCGTCTTGGTTGAGCCTTTGGGCAACATCACCGGGTCATTCGGCCCTTGAATCGAGCTGATGGCCTTGGTGAACAAGATGGGTTCTTTGGGCGGCGGCATGCCCGATTCAGCCGCGTGGTCAGCGTAGTTCAAGCCGATGGCGATGAACTTGCCCACGCCCGCCACCGGGCAACCCAGACGCGGCCTGCCTTCGACCAGCGGCAAGCTGTCCACCGCCAGCGCGGCCACACGGGCCAGCGCGGCATCGCTCAAATAGGCGGCGGAGAAGTCAGGCAGCGCGCCGCTGAGGTCGCGCAACTGGCCGGCGGCATCGATCAAGCCGGGGCGCTCTTGACCCGGCGGGCCGTAACGTACAAGTTTCATGAGGCAGCTCCTGTGTCCAATGGAATGTCAAAAATCAGCCGCCAGACAACAGCAGCGCCAAACTGGCTTCGAGGTGCTCGGTGGGCTGGCGCTTGAAGCCCGAGCGCGCAAAGCGTTGCAAGCGCCCCATCGCAAACATCACCAGCACGCCTGCTTGGACTTGCACCGCTGTGCTGGCGTTGGCATTGGGTGGTGCGTCCGCCGTCGCCTCGCGCAGACATTGGCGCAGTGCGGCCTCGATCTTGTCGAAGAACAAATTCATGCGCTGCTGCAACCGCTCGTGTTCAAACACCAGCGCATCGCCCGCCATGACGCGGGTCATGCCGGGGTTTTTCTCAGCGAATTGCAGCAGCAGCGCCACCACCCGCGCCGCCTGTTCGGGGCCGGGCATGTCGCGTTCAGTGACTTGGTTGACCAGCGTGAACACCGACTGCTCGATGAACTCGATCAGCCCCTCAAACATCTGCGCCTTGCTGGCAAAGTGGCGGTACAGCGCCGCCTCGCTCACCCCCAGCCGCGCCGCCAGCGCCGCCGTGGTGATGCGCTCGGCCCCAGGGCGCTCCAGCATGTCAGCCAGCGCACGCAAAATTTGCACGCGCCGCTCACCGGGCTTGGGACGCTTGCGCCCCGCTGCGGCGGCTGCGGCCAAGGCGACAGTGGAAGAAGTCTCAACTTCGGACATGGAGCAAGCCTCCTAGAGGGCGGGAAGGAGCAAGAATTCTCTCACGCGGCTTTGACGGTCTGCGGCGCGGCGGCGGTCATTCAGCACAGCACCACATCACTATGAAATTAAAGCACTACAAAAACAAAGTGCTATGATTTTACAGTGTTCAACTGCTTCACCTCGTCACCTTATGGACAACATCGCTGGTTCACCTGTTGAGGGTGACAACTTTTTTGGTCGCACCGCTGATGTGGCCCGCTTGCGCGAGGTGCTCATCCACCACGACATCTTGCTGCTTGGGCCTCGGCGCATAGGCAAAACCTCGATTGCCCGAGCGGTGATTCAAGTGGTGCGCAGCGAGGGCTGGCGAGCGCAAGAGGTCAACGTGGCCTCGTGTTCGGACGAATCCGGTTTTTTGCAGAAGCTAGAAACAGCGCTCAAACCCGAGTTGGAGTCGCTGCTGGACAAAGCCAAGTCAGGAGCACGCGAGGTTTGGCAAGGCGTGAGCGGGCGCATCAAGTCCATCAAACTGCCCGGTTCATTTGGCGTGGATTTGAAAGACGCAGCCACTGACAGCGAAGACTGGACAAGCGTCGCCAACGACTTGTTGCGGTTGATGGGGCAGGCCGAACAACCGTGGCTGATCTACATCGACGAACTACCGATTTTCTTGTTCAACCTGATCCGCAGCGACCCGCAACACGGCGTGGCGCGAGTGCGGCGCTTTTTGGACTGGTTCCGCAACGACGTGCGTCAACTGCCGCAGGCCACACAGATACGCTGGCTGGTGTCTGGCTCGGTGGGGCTGGACACCTTGGTGCAACTGCACGGCATGGCCGACACCATCAACAGCTTCAAACACGAAAGTCTGCCCGCGTTTGACGATGACACCGCCGCCAACATGCTGCTGCACTTGGCAACCCGATACGCCCTGCCCTTGACGCTGGCCGATGCACAAAGCGTGGTCAGTGCCGTGCAGTGGCCGCAGCCCTACTACTTGCAGCGGGTGTTTTTCTACCTGCGCGACTTGGTGCGCAAACATCCAGATCGCGCCTTGGCCAGCCTGCTGCAACCAGCGGTTGATGTGTTGGCACAGCACGGCGAAGACAACGACTTTCACTACTGGGAGCAGCGCCTGCGCTTGCAATTGATTCCTGCCGATGCCCAACACGCCTTGGCGCTCCTGGCCTTGAGCGCCCGCACCCCAGAAGGTCAGCGCCCAGAAACCCTGCTTGATGCACTGCAACAGCGCCTGCCCGAAGCCAGCCCCGACGAGGCCAAGCGCCAGTTCATCCAGCTGCGTGACATCTTGCTGCGCGATGCGTACTGGCAAACCGACGACAGCCAGCCCATCCGGCGCTACCGCTTCCGCCTTGAACCCTTGCGCCGCTGGTGGCTGCGCCGCGACACCTTGTGAACACCCCCGCTGAAAGCCGCCCCATGACGCACCACACCCACTTCTACAACCCCGACTGGCTCAGTGACGATGCGCTGGTCGCAGGCTTTGTTGCCCGGCAAGACGAATTCCATTTTTTGCGTGACGAACTGGCTCATGCGCCACTGCAAGGCAGCGTGCAGCACCACTTGCTGATCGGCTTGCGCGGCGCGGGCAAAACCACCTTGCTGAAACGACTGGCCGTCGCCATACGGCGCGATGACGATCTGAAAGACCACCTGATCGCCCTCTCTTTCCCGGAGGAGCTGTACCAAGTCAAGCACTTGGCCGACTTTTGGTGGGCGGCGTGCGAGGCTTTAGTCGATGAGCTAGACCGCCGGGGCCAGCGTCGCGAGGCCGACCAGCTCAGCGCCACCGTGGAACAGGCCCGCCCCGCCAAAGCCGATGCCAGCCAGCAACTGGCCGACACTGGCCTCGCCCTGCTGCAACAGACTTGCCAAACGCTGGCGCGCCGCCCGGTGCTGCTGGTAGACAACCTGGACATGGTGTTTGAGCGCATCGACAAATCAGGCCGCAAGCTGAGCAACCCGCACGCCCCGGCTTACTGGGCGCTGCGCGAGGCGCTGTCTACCGCCAGCGCGCCCATCGTGATCGGGGGCTCGGTACGACTCACGGAGCCGTTCACCGATTACGACAAGGCGTTTTACGACTTCTTTTTGCCGCGCCGCCTAGGCAAACTCAGCCTGAGCGAGGTGCGCGGGGTGCTGCAACGCTTGGCCCAAGCCCAAAACACGCCCGAAGTGACCGAGCGCCTGCACCAGCGCCCCGCCCGCATCGAAGCGCTGTACGAACTGACCGGAGGCAACCCGCGCGCGGTGGGGCTGATTTTTGAGCTGCTGCGCACCGGAGCCAACAGCCGCGCCGTGGAAGATTTTGAGCGGCTGATGGACATCACCACGCCGTATTACAAAGCCCGGTTTGAAGACCTGTCGGAACAAGCCCAGGTGGTGATGCACGCACTGGCCGTGCGCCGCCCCGGCGACGATGGCGGGTTGCGCTTTGGGCACACCGCCGCCGAAATTGCCAGCCACGCCGGAGTGGCAACCAGCAGCGTTTCGGCCCAACTGGACACGCTGGAGCGCGAAGGCTTGGTTGAGAAAAACGCCCATCATGGCCGCACCCAGTACCGCATGGCCGAGCAACTGTTTCGCCTGTGGCTGCAAATGCGCGCCAACCGCCGCATCCGCCAAAACGTGATCGGGCTGACTGAGTTTTTGGAAGCCATGTTCAGCTTTGACGAAATGCAGCAGGGCCTGACCCAAGGCAACGCCGCTGCCCTGAACCAAGCCCGCCTGAGTTTTGCCGTGGCCGGTGCCCAGCAAGCCACCCCACTGCGCCGCAGCTTAGAAGCCCAAGGTGCCGCGCAAGTGCTGGAACACCTGCAAACCTGTGGCGACAAGCTGGACACCTACTTTGCCCAAGGCGACCTGCCTGCGGACATGCACGCACTGGTCAAGCTGCGCGCCGATTTGCGCCAATGCCCCCCCCACGACCTGAGCGACGACGAGCAAACCGCCTTGGTCGGATCAGTGCAGTTGCGCTTGGATGAAAAGCAAGCCTTCGTCGCTGCCTTGTGTGACAGCGCCACCGCCCCAGAAGCTGCGGCCAAAGTGCGCGAGCGCCTCAAGCTGGAACGCAACAACCTATTGCGCTACGGCCTGCATGAGGCTGACTTTCCGCTGTTGTACGAACGCCGAGCCGCTGGTTTATTGCCCTTGCCAGATTTGCGTGCGGAAGATGTGCAGGCTTGGCTACCCGCATTTCAAACCCCAGAATACAAAAGCATGGTATGGCGATTAATTGGGGCATGGAGCACCGTCAAATTCACCGATGAAGCCTGCGCCCAGAATTGGCTGAAATGGGGTAAATCTGAATTACCGAATACAAATGCAACCGAATGGGCGCATGTGACCAGCGCATTTCGTTACTCCAAGCGCTTGGATGCAGCCAAAAATGCATTGAATGAGGCGATGGCACGAGATGCTAACAATGCGAGAGTGTGGTGTGCCAAAGCCATATTAGATGAAGAGACAGGTGTTGCTCCAGTAGATATTGAGGCAAGCTATCACCATGCTATTGCACTAGATCCGACATATGCCGCCCCGTGGTATGCCCTTGGTATTTTTCTCGATGAGAAACTCCATCGTTCTAATGAGGCAGAAACAGCCTATCGCAAAGCGATTGAACTTGATCCAAAAAATTCTATGGCTTGGAATACTCTGGGACTTTTTCTAAGAACAGACCCCCGGCGCAACGATGAAGCAGAAGCTGCTTTTCGCAAATCAATCGACATTGATCCCACGAATGCTATTTCGTGGAGCATCTTAGGCTATTTTCTGCAAGACAATTATAAAAATTATATGGAAGCCGAATCATTTCATCTCAAAGCAATTAATCTCGACCCAAACAACAGTATTTCATGGCATGTACTCGGGGAGCTTTATGCAAAATTAAATAATCTAGGAAAAGCCAAGCAAGCCTTTGCTGAAGCCTTACGCCTAGAACCAGAACCCGATCCTTACTTCAAAGAACAACACGCACTACTCCAAGCCCGCATCACGCTCGAAACTGCTAGGCAATGCTTGTCTGTCCAATCCAACATGGGACTGCTTGCCGCGTTGGAAGAATTGCTAACGCCCACCCAGCACTTGGCGTTGGTGCTGAACAGTGAGTTTGTGGTGGAGCAGTTCCTGGCCCCGGTGTTGGCACAAAAGCAGCAAGCGGGCTTGTTGCTGGATGCGCTGCGGGCGGCAGGGCTGGCGCGCCACGCACGCCCCCTGCTGCTGGCCTATGAGGCCGCGTTGGTCAAGCATCCAGAAATGCTGGGTGAGCTCGAACCCGAGGTGCGCGGTGCCGCGCTGCGCATGCACCAGCGCTTGACGACACCGGCAGAGGCACTCTAAAGCGCGTGGCGGCGCGCTTCAACGCGCCCGAATCATCGTCCCGTAGGCTTGTTCGGTCAGCACTTCCAGCAGCATGACGTGGGGCACGCGGCCATCGATGATGTGGACGGCGTTGACGCCGCTCTTGGCAGCGTCCAGGGCTCCGGCGATCTTGGGCAGCATGCCGCCGCTGATGGTGCCGTCAGCAAACAGTTCGTCGATGCGGCGGGCGGTCAGGTCGGTCAGCAACTGGCCTTCTTTGTCGAGCACGCCGGTGATGTTGGTCAGCATCAGCAGCTTTTCGGCCTTGAGCACGGTGGCCAGTTTGGCGGCGACCACGTCGGCGTTGATGTTGTAGCTTTCGTTCTTTTCGCCAAAACCGATGGGGCTGATGACGGGGATGAATTGGTCGTCTTGCAGCGCCTGCACCACGCTGGGGTCGATGGATTCGATGTCACCCACTTGGCCCACGTCGTGCTCGATGTTGGGGTCTTGGTTGTCCACCAGCTTGAGCTTTTTGGCACGGATCATGCCGCCGTCACGGCCCGTGAGGCCCACGGCCTTGCCGCCAGCGGCGTTAATCAGGCCAACGATGTCTTGCTGCACTTCGCCGCCCAGCACCCATTCGACGACTTCCATGGTCTCAGCGTCGGTCACACGCATCCCTTGCACGAACTGGCCTTTTTTGCCGAGGCGGTTGAGCGCGTGCTCAATCTGCGGGCCGCCGCCATGCACCACCACCGGGTTGATGCCGACCAGCTTGAGCAGCACCACGTCTTCGGCAAAGGCTTGTTGCAGCGCCGGGTCGGTCATGGCGTTGCCGCCGTACTTGATGACCATGGTTTTGCCGTGGAACTTGCGGATGTAGGGCAGCGCTTGGGCCAAGATGTCGGCCTTGTCGCGCGGGGTGACTGCGTGGGCCGCAGTGTTGGAAGTGGTGGTTTCGGTCATGACGGAATGTGGATCAGGTCGTGAATAAAAAGGGGCGTTTTACAGATCAGCCAGCGATTCCACCCATTTGAGCTGGGCGGGCAGGCAGACGCTGTTCAAGTCGTAATGCGCTTGGGCAAAGGCGCGGGCATTGGCCCCGAGGCGGGCGCGCTCTTCGGGGTTGTCGAGCAGTTCGCAGACTTCATCAACCAGCGCTTGGCGGTCAAAAAAGCCCGCCAAGCGGCCATTTTCACCGTGGAAGATGACTTCCCGCAGCGGCGGCGTGTCGCTGGCGACGATGGCGCATCCGGCGCTCATGGCTTCAATCAGGCTCCAGCTCAGCACAAACGGGTAGGTCAGGTAGACGTGAACCCGCGACAGTTGCAGCAGCGCGATGAAGTTGGGGTACGGCAGGTGGCCCACAAAGTGGACGCGCGACATGTCGATGTCCGAGCGCACTTCGTCCAAGAAGATGTCGCGCCAAGTTTTGCCGGTGGGTGGGGCCGCGCCGTAGCTGACATCGTTGCCGCCCACGATCAGCACGTGCGCTTTGGGGCGGCGCTTGAGCAGCTCGGGCAGCGCCCGCATGAAGATGTGGTAGCCGCGATAGGGCTCCAAGTTGCGCGCCACGAAGGTGATGACTTCGTCGTCACGCGTGAGCGCCAGCGTGGGTGTGAGGCGAATGCGCACCGCCGGGTTGGGCGTGATGCGGGCGGTGTCCACGCCGTCGTGGATCACGCTGATTTTTTGGCGAAACGGCTGCGGGAACGTGATGGCCTGCCAGTGCGTGGGCGACAGACCCGCGTCCGCTTGCTCGAAATGCACGAGGTTGTTGACGTTTTTGAGGATCAACCGGCACGCACGCGACACGTCGGGCGATTCAAACTCGGGGTCAAACCCGGCATCGAAACCTTGCGTGTGGTAGTAGAACTCGCAGTAAATGCCCATCTTCGCCTTGGGCCAGACTTCTTTCAAGAACATGCTCTCGCCCCAGCCGGGGTGAGCCACGATCACGTCGGGGTTGAAGCCTTCGTCCTTCAAGGCCAGCGCGGCGCGGAAGGCGGCCTCGCCTCGAATCGCTTTGGTCTCAAAGTCGGCCACCCACGGGTGAATTTGCGGCGTGGTGCCGCGTATGGCGCGGTAACGCACCACGCGGGGCGGTTCGGTCAATGGGCGCTGGTGCATGCACATGGCCACCACTTCGGCACCGGGCCGAGCGGTCACGGCGGGCGCAAGGTGCTTGAACTGCCCAGGATAGTTTTGGTGTACGAAGAGTGTTTTCATCGGCCTGCATTGTCGCCAACCAGCGCCACCGTGTCCGGCACGCCGCCGCTGGTTGGCAGGTTGTGGGAGCAAGCACAGAGTGTGTCACAGCCCAAGCGCCACAATCGCCCACCATGCTGCACATCCTTCATCTTGATGACCATCTGGTCGCGGTCGATAAGCCTGCCGGTTTGCTGGTGCACCGCACCGGGCTGGACGCGGGCGAGACCCGTTTCGCCCTGCAAATGCTGCGCGATCAGTTGGGCCGCACGGTCTGGCCCGCACACCGGCTCGACAAAGGCACCAGCGGCGTGCTGCTGTTTGCGCTGGATGCGGGCACGGCGCGGGCGCTGGGGCAAACTTTTGAAGCCGGTGGCGCGATGCGCAAAACCTACCGCGCCGTGGTGCGCGGCTGGCCGCAGCCCGAAGGCAGCATCGACCACCCACTGCGCCGTATGCCTGACGACCTGCGCGGCCACCGCCCGCCAGATGCCACCAGCCCCGAGCGCATCGAAGTGCAAACCGCCCTCACCCACTACCGCACGCTGGCGCAGTACGCACTGCCGCTGGCGCAAGGCGACTTTGCGCAAACGCGCTGTGCGCTGGTAGAGCTGCAACCGCACACGGGCCGCCGCCACCAGTTGCGCCGTCACATGAAGCACATCGCCCACCCTTTGATCGGCGATGCCACCCATGGCAAAGGCCCGCTGAACCGCGCCGTGGCCGAGTTGCTGGGCCAGCAGCGGCTGTGGCTGCACGCGCTGCGGATGGAGCTGCGCCACCCCATCACCGGCGTGCCGCTGTCGATAGAAGCACCGCTGGACGCGGACTGGCAGCGCTACGCCCCGTTTCAGGTGTAGCGCAGCGCAGGCTGGAAGTGCTTTTTCACAACGTTGTCACCTGCGTTGTTTAGTGTGGGGGATTTATCGAAGCCCACAGGAAAACCCTCGACATGTTGACCAAGTCAAACCTTGCCTTTGTACAAACCGGACTCTTGTTAAGCCTGAGCTGCCTGCTCTCAGCTTGCGGCGGCTCAGACGGGGACGGCGGCAGCGGCGGTTCTCACACCTATTACCAGACCAAAACGCCCTACGCACCACAGCAAGACATCACGACCTACGAGGTACCTCCCAGCGGCTTCAGCCCGGTCTACACCGGCATGATTGCACGTCACGGTTCGCGGGGGCTGTCCAGCCTGAAGTACGACTTGGCGGTCTACAACATGTGGAAAAAAGCATCCGACGATGGAGCGCTGACCACCCTGGGTGCGCAGTTGGGCCCCGACGTTTTGAAAATCATGAAGGCCAACTTCCTGCTGGGCTATGGCGTGAATGGCATCACGACTCCAGGCTATGGCAACGAGACCCAGCTCGGCATCACCGAGCACACCCAATTGGCCCAGCGCCTGCTCACTCGTCAATCGGCACTTTTTGAGTCCGTGGCCAGCTCTGCTACCAGCAATCCGCGCCAAATCGTCGTGGTGACATCGGGGGTTGATCGGGCCGTTGACAGTGGCGCATTCTTCGTCAAGTCGATGCTGGCCGCCAAGCCGACGTTGAGCAGCTTGGTCAGCTATCCACCTGCGCCTTCACCGTACCCGGAAGGCGGCACAGCTGTTGCGCAGCCCGACGGCACCAATCGATTTCTGCTGTATTTCCACAAATTGGTGGCCAAAACCGACAAGGTGAGCAACGCCTCGAACCCGCTGTACACCACCTACCAAGACAGCCAAGCCTTTCAAACCTGGTTGAGTGACAGCGATCTGGCCGCCAAACAAGCCGCCATACTGGCCGACAGCGCCGCCCAGACGGCAGGTCGCGCGGTGTTGGAGCGCTTGTTCACCAAGGCCTTCGTCGACAAGATTGCTGCGGGCACCTACAGCTTCACCAACACGGGAAGCATGACGTTCACCAGTGATGACAGCAAATTCACCAACACCCTGAGCGGTGACGGTAAAACGGGCATCACTGGTCTGGCCAGCGCAGGCTCGCTGATCTATGAGCTGTATGCGATTGCACCAGCCATGAAAACCGAGGCCAATGTCGATTTCACAGCCTACATGCCCGAAGACCAGGCGCGCTACTTTGCCTACACGCAAGATGCGTCCGACTTCTACAAAATGGGGCCAAGCATCACAGAAAAGGGCAGCGTGACGTGGAAGATGGCGCAGATTCTCGAAGACGACTTCTTCAATGAAGTCGATGCCATCGCCAACGGCAAATTGACTAACGTCGCCAAGCTGCGCTTTGCCCATGCGGAGATCGTGATCCCATTCGCCTCGAAGATGGGACTGAAAAATGTTCTCCAGCAGCAATCGCTGTCCACGATGTACACCTACGACAACAACCCCTGGCGCGGCGAGTATGTGTCGCCAATGGCCGCCAACATGCAATGGGATGTCGTGCGCAGCAGCACTGGCACGGTGCTGGTGAAAATGCTCTACAACGAAAAGGAAACCGACTTCAAAGCGGCTTGTGACAACGCACGCTATGCCATCGGTAGCCACTATTACGACTACACGAAACTCAAAACGTGTTACGGCCACGTCAGCAACTGAGTGCTTAGCGCACGTCATGATCTGCGGCCATGCGCCGCAAGTCACTGGCGACGCTGCACTTGGTGGCGTTCGTGAGGTGAATGGGTTCACAGTCGCGGCACGGCTGGACTTGCTTTTGCGTTCATCGCGCTATGGGCATGTAGTGCGCACGCGCCAAGTAAAATTTGCCGCTTGCCACCCGCTGCCGCCCGCCCAGGGCCAGCGCGCCCGCCAGAGGCGACACCCCGCGCGAACGCCGCTGTGAGGATCGCTGCGGGGCAGGCCCGTCTTCACCTTTCGATTTTTTTGGGTACACCCTCCGCCATGTCTGACACCACCTCGCAGCCGCTGCTGCAACCCGGTCTGCAATCCCTGTCCAAATCCTTCGAGCCCGTCGCACTCGAAGCCCACTGGGGGCCAGAGTGGGAGCGGCGCGGCTACGGCGTCGCCGGGTTCAAAGGCACGGGCGCGCCCAACGCCGAAGCGCACAGCGCCGGGCGTGACTTTGCCATCCAGCTGCCGCCGCCCAACGTGACCGGCACGCTGCACATGGGCCACGCCTTCAACCAGACCATCATGGACAGCCTGACGCGCTACCACCGCATGTCGGGCTACAACACCGCCTGGATTCCCGGCACCGACCACGCCGGTATCGCCACGCAAATCGTGGTCGAGCGCCAGTTGCAAGCCCAAGGCATCAGCCGCCACGACATGGGGCCGACGCCTGCCGAAGCGCGCAAGAACTTCGTCTCCAAGGTCTGGGAGTGGAAAGAACAATCCGGCAACACCATCACCACCCAGATGCGCCGCATGGGCGACAGCGTGGACTGGAGCCGCGAATACTTCACGATGGACGACAAGCTGTCCAAAACCGTGACCGAAACCTTTGTCCGCCTGTACCAGCAAGGGCTGATCTACCGGGGCAAGCGTCTGGTCAACTGGGATCCGGTGCTGATGAGCGCCGTCTCCGATCTGGAAGTGGAAAGCGAAGAAGAAGACGGCAGCCTGTGGCACATCGCCTACCCGCTGGCCGACGGCTCGGGCCAACTGGTGGTCGCCACCACCCGCCCCGAAACCATGCTGGGCGACGTGGCGGTGATGGTGCATCCCGAAGACGAACGCTACGCCCACCTGATCGGCCAGCAAGTCACCCTGCCCTTGTGCAACCGCACCATCCCAGTGATTGCCGACGACTACGTGGACAAAGCTTTCGGCACCGGCGTGGTCAAGGTCACGCCCGCGCATGACCAAAACGACTACCAAGTCGGCAAGCGCCACGGCCTGGAAATGATCTGCGTGCTGACGCTGGACGCCAAGATCAACGCCCACGCCCCCGCCGTCTACCAAGGTCTGGATCGCTTTGCCGCCCGCAAGCAAATCGTCAAAGACTTGGAGGCTTTGGGCCTGCTGGTCGAAGTCAAAAAGCACAAGCTGATGGTGCCGCGCTGCGCCCGCACCGGCCAAGTGGTCGAACCCATGCTGACCGACCAGTGGTTCGTCGCCATGAGCCAAGTCGGCAAGGACGACCCCACCGGCAAGAGCATCACGCAAAAGGCGATTGATGCCGTCGAATCCGGCGCGGTGAAGTTCGTCCCCGAAAACTGGGTCAACACCTACAACCAGTGGATGAACAACATCCAGGACTGGT
>CALMOI010000513.1 GCA_937871735.1 uncultured Comamonadaceae bacterium | reverse complement strand
TCGGCCAGTTCCGCTCGTCGGTGGGGGTGGGTTTGAGCTGGATTTCGCCGATCGGCCCGCTGCGGGTGGCCATTGCCAACCCGGTGCGCAAGTTCGCTGGCGATAGAATCCAGAAATTGCAATTCCAGATCGGATCCTCCTTCTAATGAACTTTCTTCGTAACACCCAGTGGGCCGTGTTGTTGTTAGGCGCTTCTGCGCTGTGGGCTCCGGCACAGGCCGACGAGTTCAAGGCCGGGTTTGTCAACACTGACCGTATTTTCCGCGAAGCCAGCAGTGCTAAAGCTGCTCAAGCCAAGCTGGAACAAGAGTTCTCCAAGCGCGAAAAAGAGTTGGTTGATTTGGGCAACACGCTTAAAAGCTTGTCCGAAAAGTTCGAGCGTGAAGCGCCTACTTTGGCTGAAAGCCAACGTGCCAGCCGCCAAAAGCAGTTGGTCGAACAAGACCGTGATTTCCAGCGCAAGCGCCGTGAATTCCAAGAAGACCTGAACTCTCGCAAAAACGAAGAGTTGCAGCAAGTGCTGGAGCGCGCCAACCGCGTGGTCAAGCAAGTGGCCGAGTCGGAAAAATATGACGTGATCTTTCAAGAAGCCGTCTATATCAACCCCAAGAACGACATCACCGACAAGGTGTTGAAGATCTTGAACTCTGCAAAATAAGTAACGCTCGGGGCATCGGTAGCGCGTGGCATTGCGTCTGAGTTTGATTGTTGACGAGCTGGGGGGCACGCTCCACGGCGATGGCGCACAGTGCATCGAGGGCTTGGCCCCGCTGGAGTCTGCGGGCGCTGCCGAGCTCAGCTTTTTGAGTCACCCCAAGTACCAGCAGCAATTGCTGACGTCGCAGGCCGCCTGCGTGATCGTAGGCCCCGCAATGGCCGAGGTGGCGCAGGCACGCGGTGCTTGCATCGTGACCGATCAGCCCTACCTTTATTTCGCGCGTCTAACCCAGTTGTGGAAACGCAAACACGAGTTGCCACGGGCGCAGCGCATCCACCCCAGCGCGGTGATTGATCCTGATGCGTTTGTGCATGAAACAGCGGTGATTGGCCCCCTGTGTGTGGTCGAACGCGGTGCGCGCATCGGTGCTGACACCGTGCTGAAGTCGCGTGTCACGCTGGGCGAGCAATGCAGCATTGGTGAGCGCTGCATCGTCCATGCCGGCGTGGTGATTGGGGCTGACGGTTTCGGTTTTGCCCCGAACCAAGGGCGCTGGGAAAAGATCGAACAACTGGGCGCAGTGCGCATCGGCAACGATGTTGAAATCGGTGCCAACACGTGCATCGACCGGGGTGCGTTGCAAGACACGGTGCTGGAAGATGGCGTCAAGCTCGACAACCTGATCCAAATCGGCCACAACGTCCGCATCGGAGCGCACACCGCGATGGCCGGTTGCGTCGGTGTGGCGGGCAGTGCCACCATCGGCGCGCACTGCACGGTGGGCGGTGGCGCGGTGGTGCTGGGGCATTTGACGCTGGCAGACGGCGTGCATATCTCGGCGGCCTCGGTTGTCACCCGGTCTGTTTTGAAGCCCGGTCAGTACACCGGCATGTTCCCCCTTGATGACAACGCCACTTGGGAAAAGAACGCGGCCACCCTCAAGCAATTGCACAGCTTGCGCGACCGCATCAAAGCGTTAGAAAAAACACTGCAACCCGTGCGTGCAGATCATTCATAACAACAGACGACTACGACAGGCAATCGCATCATGATGGACATCCACCAAATCCTGAAACAACTTCCCCACCGCTATCCTTTTTTGCTGGTGGATCGGGTGCTGGAAATTGAAACGGGCAAGCGCATCAAGGCGCTGAAAAATGTGTCCATGAACGAGCCGTTTTTCACCGGCCACTTTCCCCATCGCCCGGTGATGCCGGGTGTGTTGATGCTGGAAGCGCTGGCTCAAGCCGCCGCCTTGTTGGCCTTCAACACCCTGAACGTCGTGCCTGATGAAAAAACCGTCTACTACTTCGCCGGTATTGACGATGCCCGCTTCAAGCGCCCGGTCGAACCCGGCGACCAACTGATTTTGGAAGCCGAACTGGAGCGTATGCGCGCCGGCATGTTCAAGTTCAAAGCCCGCGCCAAAGTGGGTGACGACATCGCCGTCGAAGCCGGTTTGCTGTGCACCATGCGCACCATCGCCTGAGTTCCCGCAGCCAGACGACAGCGCACTATGACGACCATCCACGCCACCGCTTTGGTTGATCCGGCTGCCGAGTTGGACAGCTCCGTCACGGTTGGGCCTTACACGGTGATCGGCCCGCACGTCAAGGTGGGCGCAGGCACCACCATCGGCGCGCACTGCGTCATTGAAGGCCACACCACCATCGGGCGCGACAACCGCATCTTCCAGTTCAACTCGCTGGGCGCAATTCCGCAAGACAAAAAATACGCGGGCGAGCCGTGCGAGCTCCAAATCGGCGATCGCAACACCGTGCGCGAGTTCTGCACCTTCAACATCGGCTCACCCGGTGGTGGGGCAGTCACCCGCATTGGTAACGACAACTGGATCATGGCTTACGTGCATTTGGCGCACGATTGCTTGGTCGGCAACAACGTGATTTTTGCCAACAACTCGCAGTTGGCCGGGCACGTTGAAGTGGGCGATTGGGTGATTTTGGGTGGCTTTACCGTGGTGCATCAGTTTGTGCGCTTAGGTGACCATGCTATGACGGCCATGTGTTCGCTGCTGTTTGCCGACTTGCCGCCGTTCGTGATGTGCCAAGGCCAACCCGCCGCAGCGCGCTCCATGAACTTTGAAGGCTTGCGCCGCCGAGGCTTTGGTCCCGAACGCATCAGCGCCGTTAAGGCCATGCACAAAGCGCTGTACCGCGAAGACTTGACCTTGGACCAAGCCCGCCAAGCCATCGCTGAACTGAGCGCCAAGTACCCTGAAGCCGCCGCTGATGTGAACATGATGCTCGGCTTTTTAGCGGGCACCACCGCGCAACGCGGTATCGTCAGGTAACTGACACTGTGCTGCGTCCCGTGCGGACGCTGCCTCATCGCCTCCCCATTTTTTGATGTGATCCAAATGCTGACACCTGCTTTTGCGATGGTGGCCGGAGAAACTTCCGGCGATTTGCTGGCTGGTTTGCTGCTGGATGGCATGCGTGCGCGCTGGCCCGAGCTGTCGGCGCACGGCATCGGTGGGCCGCAAATGGCCCGCCGTGGCTTTGAAGCGTGGTGGCCTTGCGACAAACTGGCCGTGCGCGGCTACGTTGAAGTGCTGCGCCACTACCGCGAGATCGTGGGCATCCGCGAGCAGCTCAAGATGCGCTTGCTGGCCGAGCGGCCCCAAGTCTTCATCGGCGTGGATGCACCAGATTTCAACCTGGATCTGGAAGCTGATTTGCGGCAAAGCGGCATCAAAACCGTGCATTTCATTTGCCCCTCGATTTGGGCTTGGCGCGCAGATCGGGTCGAAAAAATCCGCCGCAGCGTAGACCACGTGCTGTGCATCTTCCCGTTCGAGGTGGACTTGCTGGCCCAGCATGGCATAGCCGCCACTTACGTGGGCCATCCGCTGGCGAACGTGATTCCGCAAGAGCCCGACCGTGCTGCCGCCCGCACCGCGCTGGGTTTGCCGCTAGAAGCCACAGTGGTGGCGATCTTGCCCGGCAGTCGCGAGTCCGAAGTTCGCTACTTGATTCAGCGCTTTTTAGCCGCTGCGGTGCAGATTCGTCAGGCCAAGCCTGACGCGCGCTTCGTGATTCCTGCAATACCGGCTTTGCGTCCAGCCATTGAGGCGGCAGCCCGCGCCAGCGGTTTGGGCGAGAGTTTGCAGATCGTCACCGGCCAATCGCACGCGGTGCTGGCAGCTTGCGATGTCACGCTGATCGCCAGCGGCACCGCCACCTTAGAAGCCGCGCTGTTCAAACGCCCGATGGTGATTGCCTACAACATGAATTGGTTGTCATGGCAAATCATGCGTCGCAAGCGTTTGCAAGCCTGGGTCGGTTTGCCCAATATTTTGTGCGCTGAGGCGGTGGTGACCGAGCTGCTGCAAGACGCGGCCACTCCCCGAGCGTTGGCGGATGAAGTGCTGGCTTGGCTGGATGCGCCCAAGCGCGTCACCGCCTTGCAGCACCGCTTCGCCGATTTGCATCACACCCTGCGGCGCGACACTGCGCAACTGGCCACTCATGCCATCGAAAATCTTCTTGCACGCTGAACAAGCAGCTTTTGCTTGGGATGCGCCCGGCCTGATGGCGGGCGTGGACGAGGCCGGACGCGGCCCGTTGGCCGGGCCCGTCGTGGCCGCTGCCGTGATCTTGGACGATCTGAAACCCATTGCCGGTTTGGCCGATTCCAAAAAGCTCAGTGAGCGTCAGCGCGAGCGGCTCTATGACGAAATTTGCGCCAAAGCCTTGTGCGTCTCGATTGCCGAGGCCAGCGTGGCGGAAATCGACGAACTCAACATCTTGCAGGCCACCTTGCTGGCCATGCAGCGCGCCGTGGAGCAACTGCGCCTGAAACCCGCCAAAGTGCTGGTGGATGGCAATCAACTGCCGCGCCTGTCGATGCTGGCTGAAGCCATCGTCAAAGGCGATGCCAAAGTGCCTGCGATTTCTGCCGCTTCTATCTTGGCCAAGGTGTACCGTGACCGCTGGTGCGTGCAGTACGACGCGCAGTATCCGCAGTACGGTTTTGCCGCCCACAAGGGTTACGGCACCGCGCAGCATCTGGCGGCTTTGCGTGAACATGGCGCGTGCCCAGAGCACCGTCGCTCTTTTGCACCCGTGGCGCGGGTTTTGCTATGACTGTTACTGAACCTGTTTTCATCACCTCGCGCGACAACGCTTTTGTCAAAGACTTGCGTCGTTTGTCGCAAGACAACACGGCGTACCGCAAGCAAGGTCAGGTTTGGCTGGAAGGTGACCACCTGTGCCGTGCCGCGCTCACGCGCGGTCTGCAACCCAGCATGACCGTGTGGGCTGAAAGCGGTTGGCGGCAGTTGGGTGCTAGCGCCGAGTCGCATTGGTCGGCCTGCGCACCTAAAACAGTGGTGTTGTCCGATGCCTTGTTTGCCGACATCAGCGGGTTGGAGTCACCTGCGCGGGTTGGCTTTGTGTTGCCCTTGCCCGCCACATCTGCTTTGCAGACGGACGTGGCCAGCGTGGTGCTAGACCGCGTGCAAGACGCGGGCAATGTGGGCTCTATCTTGCGCAGCGCGGGGGCTTTTGGCTTTAAGCAAGTGCTGGCGCTCAAGGGCACGGCGGCGCTGTGGAGCCCTAAGGTGTTGCGCGCTGGGATGGGCGCGCACTTTGGCCTGCAATTGATCGAAGGGCTGGAAGCGGCTGATGTGCAAACTTTGGCGGTGCCGTTGGTGGTAACCAGTTCGCACCAAGGCCATTTTTTGCATCAGCAAGTGCCGCCTTTTCCCTGTGCGTGGGTCATGGGTCACGAAGGGCAGGGCGTGAGCGAGGCGCTGATGGATCGGGCGCAGGTTTTTGTGCGCATCGCCCAGCCCGGCGGTGAAGAATCACTGAATGTGGCGGCAGCTGCGGCAATTTGCCTGCACAGCAGTGCATTGGCGACGCGTTAGTTGCGTAGAGCGCTTGTATCAGAGCGCCATGTCAGGTGAGTGTCAGCCCTAACAACGATCAGGGTTTCCCCCGGCTATAATGGGAGGCTTTCCCGCATCAACCGTACGCCTAGGCGCAATTCAGCCCACTCCCCCAAGAAGTAGCCATCAGGAGCCATGTCAGCATGGC
>CALMOI010000512.1 GCA_937871735.1 uncultured Comamonadaceae bacterium | reverse complement strand
TGCACGCGCTGCTGGGCTATGACGCCACGCCATCAGGTCTGCAATTGACGTTCTATATGGGGGCGGTGGGCCTGATTTGGTTCGCCGCACGGCAAGCCGCCCGCTGGCATCAAATGCCCTCGCGTGTTCAGCCTGCTTGATTTTGGGAAAATCAAGGCTGGCACCCAGCAAGCCACGCTACGGAATGCGGCTTGATTGCAGGGTGTCACCACCGCCAGCCCTACCACCACGCTGAGGTTCCAGACCGAATACGAGTTCTGAGCCTGACCTCGGCTCCTGCACTCTCACCATGCGACTTGATGATATTTTGTACAGCCAAGGTTTTGGCACCCGCCGCGTTTGCGCTGGCTTGATTCAACAAGGACTGGTAACCGTGCCAGGCGTGGACGACATCGAGCCCGCCACCGACTTGCCCACTGATGGCCCGCTCAGCTTCACCGTGCAGGGCAAGTCGTGGCCCTACCAAGCGCAGGCTTACCTGATGCTGCACAAACCGGCGGGCACCGAGTGTTCGCAAAAGCCGTCCACCTATCCCAGCATTTACACGCTGCTGCCGTCGCCGCTGCGCCTGCGTCCGCAAAAGGGTGCCGTGCAAGGCGTGCAAGCCGTGGGGCGGCTGGATCAAGACACCACCGGACTGCTGCTGTTGACTGACGACGGCAAATTCATTCACCGCATGAGCTCGCCACGCCACCACGTCCCCAAGGTTTACGAAGTCACCACCAAGCATCCGCTGGACGACAGCCAAGTCAGCCGCTTGCTGGCTGGCGTGGTCTTGGACGACGACCCCAAACCCGTCAAAGCCGCCGCGTGCGAGGCCGTCACGCCCCACCACCTGCGCCTGACGCTGACCGAAGGCAAGTACCACCAAGTCAAGCGCATGTTGGCCGCCGTGGGCAACCGCGTGGAAGGCTTGCACCGCTCCAGCATCGGTGGCCTCACACTGCCTGAGGATTTGGCTCCGGGTCAATGGCGCTGGCTCGGTGCCGACGATCTGGCCGCCATCCAGCGCGGCTAAAGTCACGCTGTGGCAATAGCCTTGGCGCAGGCTCACATCAACAGACCTTTTCAAGAGGACGTGGTTTATGGCAATGGATGAAATCGACTACAAAGTCATCGGCAGCGAAATGCAGTTCGTCGAAGTGGAACTCGACCCCGGCGAGGCCGCCATCGGCGAAGCGGGCAGCTTGATGTACATGGATGCGGGCATCGACATGGACACCGTGTTTGGCGACGGTAGCGCGCAGCAAGGCGGCTTGTTCGGCAAGCTGCTGGGCGCGGGCAAGCGGCTGGTGACGGGCGAATCGCTGTTCACCACCATCTACACCAACCAAGGCCACAGCAAGCAGCGCGTGGCGTTTGCCGCACCGTATCCGGGCAAGATCATCGCGCTCAAGCTGCGGGAGTTTGGCGGAACCATCATCTGCCAAAAAGATGCGTTTTTATGTGCAGCGCGGGGCGTGAGCTTGGGCATTGCCTTCCAACGCAAGCTGGGTGCGGGCTTTTTTGGGGGCGAAGGCTTCATCATGCAAAAGCTCGAAGGCGATGGCTTGGCTTTCATGCACGCGGGCGGCACGGTGGTACGCCGTGATCTCGCTCCCGGCGAGGCGCTGCGCGTGGACACCGGCTGCGTGGTGGCCTACACCAGCAACGTGGACTTTGATATTCAGTACGTCGGCAAGATCAAAACCGCCTTGTTTGGCGGCGAGGGCTTGTTCTTTGCCCGCTTGAGCGGCCCCGGCACCGTTTGGTTGCAAAGCCTGCCGTTCTCGCGCTTGGCCAGCCGGGTTTTTGCAGCCGCCCCGCAATCAGGCGGCGGCGGAAAAGAAGAAGGTTCGATGTTCACCGGCTTGGCCGCAGGTGGCGCTGCCGGAGGTCTGCTGGGCGGCCTGTTTGGCGGTGACGACGAAGACTGAGCGGGCGCTTTAAGCCGCCGTCACAAGCAAATGCCGCTTGGCGCTCACATTGCGCCACTCTTCATGATCGGGCAACGGCGCTTGAGCGCGGGTGATGGGCGTCCACGCCGGGTCTTGCGCCAGTTGCGCGTTCAACGCAATGTAGGGCGCTTGCTCGGCGGTGGCTTCGGCTGCGTTGACGATGGCATGCACCGGGCATTGCGGCACGCAGATGGAGCAGTCGATGCAGCCCGCCGGGTCAATGACCACAAAGTTCGGGCCTTGGACAAAGCAATCCATCGGACACACGGTGACGCAGTCGGTGTATTTGCACTGGATACAGGGTTCGGTAACGATAAAAGGCATGCGTAAATCATCGCCGCAGACCATGACACGTGTGAGATGCGCTGCAAACACCTTGGTTTCAAAGGGGCAAGTGCAGCCGACTGTGCGCGCAGTCGGCAATCCGACGAGGGGTGGAACTGAAGTGGTTGATGTCGATCAACTTCAGCACTGCACGCTAAGTGCGGATTCAGTGCGCAGCTTCTTGCCCGGCTACACTCAAAAATTGTCAAGAAAGTAGGCTCCCTGTGCGTGTGTTCTCTCGTTTATTTGCTTTGATTCCTGTTTTGAGTGTCGGTTTGTCGATGGCCGCTTGGGCCACCACGCCTGCGGCCCCGGTGACGCGCCCGGTCACAGCGGCCCCCGCGCCGCTGAACACGCCCGTGTTTGTGCTGAACTCGCTGGACGGCACCGTCAGCGTCGTCAATCCCACCAATTGGACGGAAACCAAGCGCATCGCCACCGGCAAAGAGCCGCATCACCTCTACCTCACGCCCGATGAGAAGTCGATGATTGTGGCCAACGCGCTCAGCGATTCGCTCACCTTCATTGATCCGCGTACGGCTGAAGTGCAGTACGAGGTGCGCCACATTCTGGATCCGTACCAGTTGCGGTTTTCGCCTGACATGAAGTGGTTTGTGACGGCGGCCAACCGGCTCAACCACGTGGACATTTACCGCTGGGACGGCAAAACGCCGACGCTGGCCAAGCGCATCTCCACCGGCAAAACGCCCAGTCACTTGTGGATCGACACCAAGAGCACCACGATCTGGTCAACCATGCAAGACAGCGACGAGTTGGTCGCCATCGACTTGGCCACGCAGACTTTGAAATGGCGCGTCAAGACCGGCACCATGCCCGCTGACGTGTTCGGCACGCCTGACGGCAAAACCTTGCTCGTCGGCCTGACCGGCGGCACCGGTGTGGAGGTGTACGACGTGACCGGCAAGGAAGCGCGTTTGATCAAAACCATCCCGACTGGCGCGGGCGCGCACTCGTTCCGCGCAGTGGGTGATCGCCGCCATGTGCTGGTCAGCAACCGTGTTGCCAACACCATCAGCAACATTGACTACCAAACCCTCACGGTGGTGGACACCTTCCCGGTGCCCTCGGGCCCGGATGACATCGAAATTTCCGCCGACGGCAAAACGCTGATGGTGGCTTCGCGCTGGGCCAAAAAGCTGACGGTGATTGACGCCGCCAGCCGCAAGGTGTTGCAGCAGGTGAATGTGGGCAAATCGCCGCATGGCGTGTGGACGTTGAATCATGCAGGTCGTCAATAAACTGAAGTGGCGTTGGGGTGCATGGCTGCTGGCCGTGGGGGCGGTGTGCGCTGCCCACGCGGCCAGGCTGGAATCCGATGTGCCCACCAAGCCAGCCGCGCCCAGCGCACCCGCGCGCTGTGACAAGCCGCTCTACCTGACGTTTGACACCGGCCACATGGCGGTGGCTCCATTGATTGCGGATGTCCTCAAGCGCCAGCAAGTGCGCGTCACCTTCTTCGCTGCCAATGAGCCGACGCAAACCGGCGACGGCAGTTTGGGCCGCATGTGGTCGTCGTGGTGGAAAGCGCGGGCGGCGGAGGGGCACGAGTTCGCCTCGCACACCTACGACCACGCTTACTGGCGCGGTGACTTGCCGGGCGTGGTGCCCAAGTTCCGCATCCGGCCTTCGGCGGGCGCGTTGGCAAACCGAGAGTTCACCTGGGACACGGCCACGTACTGCGCCAACATTGCCCAAGCCGCCGAGCGTTTGCAGGACTTCACCGGCAAGAAGCCGCTGCCGCTGTTTCGCGCACCGGGGGGCAAGACCTCGCCCAAGCTGCTGGCGGCGGCGCAGTCTTGTGGTTACGCCCACGTTGGTTGGGCTCCGGCGGGCTTCTTGGGCGACGAACTGCCCAGCGAAACCTACCCCAATGCCATGCTGCTGGACAAAGCGCTGAAGAGCATCCGCACCGGCGACATCTTGGTGGCGCATTTGGGCATCTGGTCGCGCCAAGACCCGTGGGCTCCCGCCGTGCTGGAGCCGCTGATTGTTGGCTTGAAAGAGCGCGGTTTTTGTTTCGACACCTTGCGCAATCACCCTGACTATCAGGGTTGGATTGCTGCGCACGGCGGGTAACGCCTGCCGCCAACCTAGGAGCCTTCGGGCATGGACAGTTTGATCGACGCATTCGCTTGGGTGCAGCAATGGTTGTTTGAAGCGGTGGTGCAGCCGCTGGCTTTTGGTTTGGGCGCAGCCAATTTGCTGGAATTAGCCTACGAAGGCACGGGCTGGCTGCTGGTCGGCTTGCTGCAAGTGGCCGTGATGCTGCTGGTGATCGGCCCGATGCAGCGCTTGTGGCCGGTCGAGCCCGTCATTGACCGCCGCGCCATTCGGGTGGATGTGATCTACACGCTGATTCACCGGCTGGGCTTGTTCAAGCTGCTGATGTTTTTCAGCTTCGAGAACTGGGTGGAGCTGGGCTTGGCCGAGTTGCGCGCGCAAGGCTGGGGCACGATCCACCTCGACCAAATTTGGCCCGGTGTGACCGACGGTGCCGTTGCCAGTTTCGTGCTGTATTTGGTGGTGTTTGATTTCGTGAACTATCTGCTGCACCGGGCGCAACACGAGTTCAATTGGTGGTGGGCGCTGCACTCGCTGCACCACTCGCAGCGCCAAATGACGATGTGGACTGACAACCGCAATCACCTGCTTGACGACGTGCTGCGCGACCTGCTGTTTGTGGTGTTGGCGTTGGCCATAGGCGTGGCACCGGGGCAGTTTGTGGCCTTGGTGGCGATCAGCCAGCTCAGCGAGAACTTTCAGCACGCCAACTTGCGGGTCTGGTTTGGTACGGTGGGCGAGCGGCTGTGGGTGAGCCCGCGTTTTCACCGACTGCACCACAGCATCGGCATCGGGCATGAAACGGCAGGCAAGGGCACTTTGGGCGGCTACAACTTCGGCGTGCTGCTGCCGTGGTGGGACATGCTGTTCGACACAGCCAACTTTGAACGGCGTTTTGACCCCACAGGCGTGCGCGACCAAGTCGAGCAAGGGCGCGACTACGGCGCGGGTTTTTGGGCGCAGCAGTGGCTGGGCTTGAAGCGCTTGGTGGGCCGCGCCTGAAGCTGTTGGGGTTCGTCCACTGGGCGGCACTGTGGGGCAGGGCGTATGCTGCACCCATGAGCCTGATATTTGAGTCTTTTTGGCGTGCTGCCGCCTACTGCCTGTTGCCGCGAGTGCTGCTGCTGTCGCTGCTGCCGGTGGTGCTCATTGCCGCAATGGCCTTGGGTTTGGGTTACTTTTACTGGGAACCCGCACTCGATCTGGTGCGTGCTGCGCTGGACTCTCCCGGCTGGAGCGCCCGTGTCTGGGGCTGGATGGACAGCTTGGGTCTCGGGCAGCTCAAAACCGTATTGGCCCCGCTGATCGTGATTTTCACGGTCACGCCGCTGTTGGTGATCGTGGTGGAGGCGTTGTTGTTGTTGCCCACCGTGGCGTT
>CALMOI010000511.1 GCA_937871735.1 uncultured Comamonadaceae bacterium | reverse complement strand
TCGCCGATGAAAAAGCCGTTGTTCAGGATGTTGCGGTGCGTGAGCGTGGCCCCCTTGGGAAAGCCCGTGGTGCCGCTGGTGAACTGGATGTTGATCGGGTCGGTGGCCTGGAGGGTGGCGGCCACTTGCTGCACGCGCGCATCGTCAGCACGGCCTTGCGCCTGCAACTCAGAAAAACGCAGCATGCCGGGCTCGTCTGCGCCCTGCCCGGCCACGTCGATCCAGACCACCGTGCGCAGCGCGGGCAAACGGGCGGCCTGCAACTGACCGGGGGCGCAGGTCGCCAGCTCAGGAACCAACTCGCGCAGCATGCCCAGGTAGTCGCTGGTCTTGAAGCGCGCCATGCTGACCAGGGCTTTGCAGCCGACTTTGTTCAGCGCGTACTTCAGCTCCGAGGTGCGGTAGGCTGGGTTGATATTGACCAGCACCAGCCCGACTTGGGCCGTGGCCAGTTGCATCAACAGCCACTCGGCGTTGTTGTGCGACCAGATGCCAATGCGCTCGCCCGGTTGCAAACCCAGCCCCAGCAGCGCGCTGGCCAGTTGGCGGGTGTGCTGTTGCAACTGGTGGTAGCTGTAACGCACGCCTTGATGCACGCTGACCAGCGCCTCGCGCTCAGGCTGGCGCTCGGCCATTTGGTCCAAAAAAGCACCGAGAGTCAGCTCGATCAACGGCGTGTCATTGCGGCCACGGGCGAGGGAAGAAGCGGCGTCGTTCATGGAATATGTCTCCTACCGTGTGAGGATGTTGTCGCCCGAGCATAGGCCCAGCCTTGGCCGCCAATGGGCCAGCAAGGTTGCAAATCACGCCATGCTGCGTCAGACTTTGCACCTATGAATCAGCAGCGCCCTCCCCTTGCCTCCGACGACTCAGCCCGCACGCCGATGGCCTTTGTGCGTGCTATTGCCACGGCCTACACCCAGCGTGGTTTGTCGGCCCACGCGGCGCTGGCAGCGGCACAAATCGCGCCAGCCCTACTCGATCAGCCACTGGCGCACATCACCGCCTTGCAGATGGAGCGCATCTCTGACCACGCCATGCGCGAGCTCGACGATGAAGCGCTGGGCTGGTTCAGCCGCCGCCTGCCGTGGGGCAGCTATGGCATGTTGGCGCGGGCCTCCATCAGCTCACCGACGCTGGGCGTGGCGCTGCAACGCTGGTGCCGCCACCACGGCCTGCTGACCGACGACATCACGCTGCACCTGCCGCACCCCAGTGGCGACGAGCCCGCCCGCATCAGCTTGCACGAGCACCGTCCGCTGGGCGTGGGCGGCGCGTTGCGTGAGTTCTGTGTGGTGTCGGTGCTGCGCAATCTGCACGGCGTGGCCTGCTGGCTGGTGGATTCGCGCATCCCGCTGCTGGGCGCGCAGTTCCCGTTTGAGCCACCGCCGCACGCCGAGGTCTACCCGCTGCTGTTTCCGGGGCCGATTCGCTTCGGGGCCGACAGCGCCGGTTTGCAGTTTGATGCGCGCTACCTCAGCTTGCCGCTGCGCCGCGACGAAGCCGCGCTGCGCCAAATGCTGCAACGCGCCCTGCCGCTGACCGTGCGCCAGTACCGGCGCGACCGCCTGCTGGTGCAGCGCGTGCGCCAACTGCTGGCCAGCCACCCCGCACAAACCCACAGCGCCGACGACTTGGCCGCGCTGCTGCACCTGTCGCCGCGCACCCTGCACCGCCAACTCAAAGACGAAGGCGCAGCGCTGCAAACCCTGAAAGACGAAGTGCGCCGCGAACGCGCGATAGAGCTGCTGCTGCGCAGCCAGCGCCCAGTGAAACAAATCGCCGAAGCCGTGGGGTTTCAAAATGAAAAAAGCTTCATCCGCGCCTTCCAAAACTGGACGGGCAGCACGCCGGGAGAGTTTCGGGCCCGTGACTGACGCGCTCACGCCTCAGTGTCGATGTGGTTTTGCCTACAAATCCCGGATTGGTCATCAAGCTGCCGCTCAAAGTCACTACCGTGTCATGGATCTGCTGAAAATTTCTGCCCATCTGTCGTTTTGGGAAGTCACCAGCACTGTGACGACTCAAAGCCTGATTGACTTTTGACGCCGAGATCCCATGCCATGTCCGCCTTGCAATGCATTGTTTACCAAAGTACAGCCATAGAAACCCTGTCGAATATCGACTTGGAATTAATACTGGAAGATTCTAGAAAATTTAATGAAGAAGTTAACGTCACCGGCGTCATCATTTACTCCAACGGTAGATTCTTTCAATACATTGAAGGCCAATCCGAAGATTTGATTCGGGTGTATGACCGGATCAAGAAAAGTCGTTACCACAGGGACATCATCGAGTTACTCGATATGCCTGTGCCAGAGCGATTTTTCCCGCAATGGGCGATGGGGTTTGTGCAGCCCCAAGCCTCGGGCAAACTGGACGCGGCCAACACGCAGTGGTGGCAGTCGTCGGGCAGCAGGCTGTTTCAGGCGGCGGGCATCGCGTTCCCGCCGGGCATCTTGCTGCTGAGAGAGTTTTTTGCGGCCCACATCGACATCTGAACGCGCCTGTGTACAACCGCCCGCTTACCCACAACTTCTGTGGATAACCCTGTGCAAAGACCCGGCCCATCGCGCCAAAGTCCTTACGCCACGCGGGTTTCAACAGATTGCCTATTAAACAGGCAACACCCCCCAAAGCCGCGCTCCAGACGAATTTTGCTTAAAAAATGAGCAGATTGAGGGACTGGTATGACCACTGCAGCCGATCTACAGGGCTTGCGCCATCGCCGCAAACAGCGGCAAGCCATGTATCCACAGTTGCACACAATGTCTGTGGATAACTTTGTTGAAAACCCTTGGAAAGCCAGAAAAAGTCCTTACGTGACAACGACTTTGACGAACTGCCTAAAAACTAGGCATATGGTTTTCCAACAAGCCCGGCAACTCGCTCATGTGGGCGAACAAATGGCTCGCGCCTGCTTGGCGCAAAGCCGGGCCGTGCTCGGGCAATGGGCAATAAGCCCAGACTGTCGCCCCCGCTGCCGCGCCCGCAGTCACGCCAGTGGGCGTGTCTTCAATCACCAAGCATTGGGTGGCGGGCGTATTCAAGTGCGCGGCGGCGGCCAAATACACATCGGGCGCGGGTTTGGAGCGCGGCATTTCATGACCGCTGAATACCCGGCCCGCAAAAAAGTCCATCAAACCGACTTTATTCAACTGCATTTCCACTTTGAATCGATCCGCCCCTGATGCGCAGGCGATGCGCTGCTGCGCGTGGGCGTGCGCCGCCGCCACCGCCGCATGCGCCCCAGCAATCGCCACCAATCGCGCGTCCAGTTCGCGGTTGCGCCGGTCGTAAAACTCGCGCATCCACGCTTCGGTCAGCGGCTGGCCGGTGCGCGCCTCAATGGTGACGCGCTCATCACGCACGGCTTTGCCCACAAAAAACTGAAAGCATTCTTGCGCGGACATGGCCCAGCCACTTTCCTCCAGCATGTCACGCAATACGCCGTTGGTAATGGGCTCGCTATCAACCAGCACACCGTCGCAATCAAATAAAATAGCCTGAAATGTCATGATTGAAATTAAATTAACTGATGGGTTTGAATTGACACTGATTTTAATACAGCGCGCTATTTCAATTCAGTGAATTCTGCGAATTTGGCACGTGTACAATGGCCGAGCCGCTTATTAACATATAAATTTTCTTCAATTTCATATGACCACACGCAAAGGCATCATCCTCGCCGGGGGCTCAGGCACTCGGCTGCACCCGGCCACGCTGGCCATCAGCAAGCAGTTGCTGCCGGTGTATGACAAACCCATGATCTATTACCCGCTGGCTTCGCTGATGCTGGCGGGCATCCGCGATGTGCTGATCATCAGCACGCCGCAAGACACGCCGCGTTTTCAGCAATTGCTGAGCGACGGCAGCCAGTGGGGCATGAATTTGCAGTACGCGGTGCAGCCCAGCCCCGACGGCTTGGCGCAAGCCTTCATCATCGGCGAGCAGTTTGTGGGCAACGATCCCAGCGCTTTGGTGTTGGGCGACAACCTGTTCTACGGCCATGATTTTTCGCAGCTGCTGGCGCAGGCTGACGCGCAAACCAGCGGGGCCACCGTGTTCGCCTACCACGTGCAAGACCCGGAGCGCTACGGCGTGGTCGAGTTTGATGGCAGCGGCAAGGCCGTCAGCATTGAAGAAAAACCCAAGCAACCCAAGAGCAACTACGCCGTCACCGGGCTGTACTTCTACGACAACCAAGTGGTCGATATTGCCAAAGCCGTGCGCCCCAGCGCCCGAGGCGAGTTGGAGATCACCAGCGTGAACCAAGCGTATTTGGAGTTGGGCCAACTGAGCGTGCAGATCATGAAGCGCGGCTACGCTTGGCTGGACACCGGCACCCACGACAGCTTGCTGGAAGCGGGCCAGTTCATCGCCACCCTGGAAAACCGCCAAGGCTTGAAGATTGCGTGTCCCGAAGAAATCGCGTGGCGCAATGGATTCATCGGCGCAGAACAGCTGGCTAAACTCGCTCAGCCGCTGGCCAAAAACGGCTACGGACAGTATTTGCTGCGCTTGCTGAAAGAAGACACCACGCTATGAACGCCATTCCCACCGCCATCGCTGATGTGCTGATCCTCGAACCCAAGGTGTTCGGAGACGCGCGCGGCTTTTTCTACGAATCCTTCAACCAGCGCGTGTTCAACGAGCTGGTGGGCGGCGATTTCAACTTCGTGCAAGACAACCACAGCCGCAGCGCCCGTGGCGTGCTGCGCGGCCTGCACTACCAAGTGGCGCAGCCACAAGGCAAGCTGGTGCGCGTGGCACGCGGCGCGGTGTTTGATGTGGCGGTAGACATCCGCAAAGACTCGCTCACTTTCGGCAAATGGGTCGGCGTGGAGCTGACCGAGCACAACCACCGCCAGCTTTGGGTGCCGCCCGGCTTGGCCCACGGTTTCATGGTGCTGAGCGAGTCGGCTGACTTTCTCTACAAAACCACCGATTACTACGCGCCCCAGCACGAACGCTGCATCGCTTGGCACGATGGCACGATAGCCATCGCTTGGCCAGATTTAGACGTGCCGCCGCAAGTGTCAGCCAAAGATGCCCAAGGTTTGAGCTGGCAGCAGGCAATGGCGCTGGACTGAAGCGACCTCCCAACACGCCCGGCTCACTGGCGTGTTCGCGTCTAGATGGACAGGCCGCTACCTTGGCCGTCCGCACCCCCTCAAATCCGGAGTTCCCTCATGAGTTCCCTTCCTGCGCCTGCGCGCGTGGCGTCGCCGTTGGCGGCTGAGTTGCGACGGCATCGCTCGACTTATGTGCGGGTGATGGGCTTTAGCACCATCATCAGCTTGATTGCGTTGGCCCCGACCTTGTTCATGCTGGAGGTCTATGACCGCGTGGTCAACAGCCGCAACCTGACCACGCTGGTCATGCTGCTGGTGCTGGTGATCGGCGCTTATGTGGTGATGGAGCTGCTGGAGCTGGTGCGCTCCAAGCTGCTGCACGATGTGGCGCACCAAGTGGACGAGGCGCTGCGCCTGCGTCTGCTGCACAGCTTGTTCAGCGTGCGGCTGCGGGGGCAGCAAGTGTCCACGCAAGCGTTTGTGGATTTGCGCACGGTGCGGGACTTCATCGCCTCGCCTGCGGTGCTGGCGGTGATGGATGCGCCGGGTGCGCTGCTTTACTTGGTGTTGGTGTGGATCATCAGCCCGTGGCTGGGCGTGGCGGCGCTGGTGGGCGCGCTGGTGCAGTTGCTGATTGCGCTGCGCACCGAGCACCGCACCCTGCCGCTGCTGACTGAAGCCTCACGCACCGCCATCAACGCACAAAACTACGCCCGTGGCGCGCTGCGCAATGCCCAAGTCATTGAGGCGATGGGGATGCAAACCGCGCTGCATGGTCGATGGGCACAAATCCAACGCAAGTTCTTGCTGCTGCAAGCGCAAGCTTCTGACCACAACGGCAGCAATACCGCCATCAGCCGCATGGTGCAGCAACTGCAAGGCTCGCTGCTGCTGGGCGGCGCGTGCTGGTTGACGCTGCAAGGCGACATGCTGGGCGGTGGCGGCATGATGATCGTGGCCTCCACGCTGGGCGGCAAGGTACGCAGCCCGCTGACGCAATTGGTGGCGCAGTGGCGCAGCGTGGTGGGCGCACGCGATGCCATCACGCGGCTCGATAGCGTCATCAACGCCGTGCCTGCGGTGGAACCCACCATGCCGCTGCCCGCGCCGCTGGGTGTGCTGCAAGTGGAAGCTGTCACCGCCGCTGCGCCGGGCAACACGGTGCCCATCTTGCGCAACGTCAGCTTCAGCCTGCAACCGGGCGAGGTGCTGGGCGTGATTGGCCCGTCAGCGTCGGGCAAAACCACGCTGGCGCGGCTGCTGGTGGGCATCTGGCCCAGCGCGGGTGGCAAAGTGCGGCTGGACGGGGCGGATGTCTACGCTTGGAACAAAGATGAACTCGGCCCGCACGTCGGCTACTTGTCACAAAACGTCGAGCTGTTTGACGGCACGCTGGCCGCCAACATCGCCCGCTTTGGCGACATCGACATGGCGCAGGTGCGCGCCGCCGCCGAGTTGGTGGGCTTGGCCTCGGTGATAGAGGCGCTG
>CALMOI010000510.1 GCA_937871735.1 uncultured Comamonadaceae bacterium | reverse complement strand
CATCCAAGCAGGTATGCCCGAGTTGCCGCTCGAAGCCATTGACGACTTGGACGATGAAGCCATCGAACGCTCCATCGCTGAAATCAACGAAGCCATACGCCGCACAGCGGCCCGCCGCAACTGAGGCGCGGCCCCGCACTGCACATTAATCTGCTCACTTTTGTATCCAGGGTGCTTGATGCACCCTCTTTTTTCTGGATTTCCACATGACTGAATTTGCACGCAGCAATGGCCGCGCCGCCGACGAACTGCGCTCGGTGCGCATCACCCGGGGTTACACCATCCACGCCGAAGGCTCGGTGCTGATTGAATTTGGCGACACCCGCGTGCTGTGTACCGCCTCGGTCGAAGACAAAGTGCCGCCCCACAAGCGCGGCAGCGGCGAGGGCTGGGTGACCGCCGAATACGGCATGTTGCCCCGGGCCACCCACACCCGAGGCAGCCGCGAAGCCGCCAAAGGCAAGCAATCAGGCCGCACACAAGAAATTCAGCGCCTGATTGGCCGCTCGATGCGCGCCGTGTTCGACCTCAAAAAGCTCGGCGAACGCACCATTCACCTCGACTGCGACGTGCTGCAAGCCGACGGCGGCACCCGCACTGCCGCCATCACCGGCGCATTCGTGGCCGCGCAAGACGCGGTCAACCAACTGCTGGCAGCGGGCCAACTCACCGAAACGCCGATCACCGACCACATCGCAGCCATCTCGGTTGGCATCGTGCAAGGCGTGCCGCTGCTGGACTTGGAGTACATCGAAGACTCCGCCTGCGACACCGACATGAACGTGGTCATGACCGGCGCGGGCCACTTCGTTGAAGTGCAAGGCACCGCCGAAGGCGTGGCCTTCACCCGCCAAGAAATGAACGCGCTGCTCACGCTGGCCGAGCAAGGCATCACCGATCTGGTGCAACTGCAAAAACTGGCGCTGTCCACCCCGCTGTGAAGTTGACGCTATGCAACTGATACTGGCCTCCAACAACCAAGGCAAGCTGGCCGAACTGCAAGCCCTGCTGGCCCCGCTGGACATTGAGCTGATCCGCCAAGCCGACTTGAACATCTCCGAGGCCGAAGAGCCGTTTCGCACCTTCGTCGAAAACGCCTTGGCCAAGGCGCGCCACGCCGCCCGCGCCAGCGGCCTGCCCGCGCTGGCCGACGATGCGGGCTTGTGTGTCGATGCCTTTGGTGGTCTGCCCGGCGTGGACACCGCCTACTACGCCACCCAGTTCGGCTACCCCAAGGGCGACGACCACAACGTGCGCGCCCTGCTGGAGCAAATGCAAACCGTGGACAACCGCCGTGCCGCACTGGTCAGCACCTTGGTTGCCGTGCGCAGCGCCGACGACCCGGAACCGCTGATCGCCGTGGGCCGCGTGGTCGGTGAAATCACCCGTGAACCCATCGGCAGCAACGGCTTCGGCTTTGACCCGGTGATGTTTGTGCCGCAGTTCGGACTAACCTTCGCCCAACTGCCCACCGACGTGAAAAACGCCCACAGCCACCGAGGCCAAGCCAGCCGCGCCATGCTGGCCTTGATGCGCGAGCGTTGGTTTTGATCGGCCAGATGGAATAACTGATTCATTTCCATGAACAATAAAAATTTTTATACTTCGTCTACCATGCTGTCACCTTCTGAAAATTCCCCGGTTAATCCGAATCTGTTAGGTTTATCTCCTGCATTGATGCAAGCAGTAGGCTCCATTGCGACGGTGGTTGTGGATGCACTTGAGGCACCTTTGCGAGCTGAAATTGAATCTCGTATCCAGATGATCGTGGCTGATGCCACCAAAGATATTCATGCCCGTATTGCGGCGGCTGTCGGACAAATTCAACCGATTGCGATTCCGATCCATCTTTTTACGCAGCCTACCGTGCAGATGGTGGCACCAGCCCCTGTGCCTATGCCTGTGGTAGCCCCAGTTCCCGCCTCTGTTTTGAGGGGGCAGTCACTTGAGGTGCTACCGCCAGAT
>CALMOI010000509.1 GCA_937871735.1 uncultured Comamonadaceae bacterium | reverse complement strand
GCCCGAGATCACAAAAAACACATCCACCCCGGCAAAGCCACCCGGCACGGGCAGACCCGCATGGAAGATCACCACCAGCAGCACCGCCAGCGCACGCAAGCCCTGAATGTCAGTGCGGCGAGACAGCACAGCGGTATGAGACTCAGGCGTGGTGAAGGGCTGCATGACAAACTCCCGCAGAGATCAAGTTCAGCGGTAGCGTAGCTGACGACGCATCCGATTGCGCAACTTGCGCAGCAGCGCTACCACGCTCGCCACAGGCTGCACGCGGTCAAACCAAGGCAGCACATGGACATCCGTTTGCGAAGAGCGCTGGTAGCCCAATGGCTGGTTCGCAATGAAGGTGTCAGCGCTGGGATGGTGGGCACGAAACCAGCAGTACGCACCATCCACATGCATCGGGCCACCGGCCGGATCGCCCGCCGGACGCCGCAACATGGCTTCAAGGTAGTCGATCAAAGGCTGTAGCCACAAGCCATGCACGGCCACGCAAGCAGTCGTGCCCAGCGCCACACGGGGCTCGACCTGCGCACAAGCGCCCTCACTCAAGGCTGGGGGCTCGCCGTACAAGGTGTAGCTGCCGTAGAACATGCTCCACACGGAGCGGCTCAACTGGCGCTGCACTTGGGGCATCAAGGTCAGAAAGTCAGGGGAAAAATTGAAGTCGTCTTCCAAAATCAGCACCGACTTCAAGCCCCGGTCACGCGCATCACGCAGCACGCGCAAGTGGCTCATGAAGCAGCCATGCGTGCCGACGGACGTAAAGCCCGCCGCCTCAGCAGGCCGCGAGGCCTCCCACAACTGCACATTCGGGGAATTGAAACTCAAGCCAATGCGGGCCAGTTGATCGGCCATTTCCTCACGCCGATCTGCGCGTGACTTCAGGTTGATGATGTAAACCCGGTCAAAAAAACCCAGCGCTGATTCAACCATGTGCCGCCCTTTGTGACTTCAACGACTCACTGACCGCAGCACTTTTTGTACTTCTTACCGCTGCCACAAGAACACGGATCATTGCGCCCCGGCGTGGCGGTGCGGTGCACGGTGAGCACGCGCGGGCCAATGCTGCTCCAAATTTCACGCAGGTCGTACACAGCCCACAGGGCTTCGCCGTAGGTGTTCAGACGCGACTCGCTCACGCTGGGCGGGCCGTCTTCGCTCAAGGCCGACAGCGTGGGTTCGTCTTCGTCGTCTTCGGTCAGGGCGACGATGGCCTCCAAGGCAGAATCGTGCCACTTGGCGGTTTCTTTGTCCTTCGGCGCTTCCCACTCTTCAGGCCAGTTTTCGACGGCAAACATGAAACCCAGCGCCCAGACTTGGGCAAAGGCAGGCAGCACTTCACCGGCCAGTTCGGCGCGCTCTTCTTCGGGCAAGGTGGCGATGGCACCGCGCACGTCCATCACTTCGGGGGCGTAGGCGCGGTCGTCGTCCAGCGACTCAATCGGGGTTTTCAGCGCCTGCGCGACTTCGTTCCAGCGGCGCGTCCACAGCTCAGAAAAGCGAGCGGCTTGCGCGGCATCGGCGAACGAGGCGGCTTCGTTGTCAGCGCCGACTTCGGCCACGGCGACTGCGCCTTCTTCGTCCAAGCCCAGCAGCACGGGCATGTATTCGTCAGACGCAATGGCGCGGCGGCAGCACAGCAGCGCCACCATGAAGCCTTCACAAAACTCCCACTGCGGGGTTTCGTCGTAGCGGCTGCGCAGGTCGTCGAGGATGGCGTCCAGCTCGTCGAAGTCGTCGGCGCTCAAGGCGTTGGGGTCAACAGCAGCGTTGTCCAGCGGATCGGGCGAGGTGGTGAGAGAGGTGTCGGTCATGGGAATTCGGCCACAGTGAAAGAGATGAAACGCACCGACAGCATGACCCGCCGGAATGGTGAAGAAGTGTAACGCGGGCTCAAACCAAGGCCTGCGCGGCGCACACACCCAGCGGCAGCAAGCGCTTTTTCAGGCGCAGCACGGCGTGGTCTTTGCTCAGCAGCGCGCTGCGGTGGGCGACGGCCAGATCGATGAATTTCTGATCGTCCGGGTCTTTGCAGGTGAGGTGGGTTTTGGCGGCCACCGGCACCAGGTGGGCCAGCCGGTCAAAGGCGGCCAGCACGTCGGCGGCGGTGAGCTGGTAGTAGGTCAGGCGCGGCACCAAGTGCGTGTAGTCGAGCACGCGGCGCAGTTCTTCGCGCATCTCGGCAGTGGCGATCCAGTGCAGCGAGCCGTCTGCCAAGCCCGCACGCACCGGCGCGGCGGCCACGTCGCTGAAGATGAACACGTCCAGCACGACATTGGTGTCAAGCACGATGACGCGCGGCGCGTTCAGATCGACCGGCAGCGGCGGGCCAACTTGGAGCGACTGCGCCTGCATCACGCGGCCTGATCGGGCGCGGCGGGGCCGGGGCGGACTTTGCCCGCCACCATGTCGAAGCGGAACAGGCGGCATTCGATGGGGCCGTTCCACATCGGCACGCGGCGGCTTTCTTTCAGGCGCATGCGGCCCGGCAGCTTGAGGTCGGGGGTCAGCATCCAAGCGCTCCAGCCTGCGTAGTTCTTTTTCCAGTGGCTCGACAACTGCGGGAAGAAGTCGCCACCGTCGTCGGTGTGGGCGGTTTCGCGGCTGAGCTGCATGGTGGCGGGTTCGGGCGGTGCGCTGCGGGCACTGGCCAACGCGCCGGGGCGGAAGGCATCGCGCCCACGCCCGGCCACACCGGCGGCGGCAATGCGCTCGCCGTAGGGCGGGTTCAGCAGCATCACGCCGGGTTCTTCGCAGGGCGGCATGCGTTGCAGCGCGTCACCGCCGCGCAGTTGCAGCGCGCGCGACACGCCTGCGCGCTCGGCGTTGCGCTCGGCGAAATCGACCATGCGGTGCGACACGTCACTGCCAAAAATCGGCGCGGTGGGCGCGTGCTCGGCAGCTTGGGCTTGGGCCAGCAGCGCATCCCACACGTGAGGTTGAAACGGCAGCAGCTTTTCAAAGCCGAAGCGGCGGCGTGATCCGGCGGCAATGCCGCAAGCGATTTGCGCGGCTTCGATGGCGATGGTGCCGCTGCCGCAGCAGGGGTCGTACAGCGGGGTGGTGCCGTCCCAGCCGCTGGCGGCAATCATGGCGGCGGCCAGGGTTTCTTTGAGCGGCGCGTCGCCCTTGTCTTCGCGCCAGCCACGTTTGAACAGGGGTTCGCCCGAGGTGTCGATGTAGAGCGAACAGGTGTCCGTGGTGAGGTGGGCATAAATGCGCACATC
>CALMOI010000508.1 GCA_937871735.1 uncultured Comamonadaceae bacterium | reverse complement strand
CCGCAGCGCCTCAAAAGCTGGCTGGCGGCGCACAGCGGCGCGGCGCGCATCGTGCTGGGCACGCGCATGGCGGTGTTTGCCTCGATGCCGGGTCTGAAGCTGATCGTGGTCGATGAAGAGCACGACCCCAGCTACAAACAGCAAGAAGGCGCACGCTACTCGGCGCGTGATTTGGCGGTGTACCGGGCGCGGCTGGACGGGGCCAAAGTGCTGCTAGGTTCGGCCACACCGTCGCTGGAAAGCTGGCACCACAGCCGCCCCGCCAGCGCCGACGAGCCCGCAGGCCGCTACCAGCGGCTGCACATGCCCGCCCGCATCGGCGAAGGCTTGTTCCCCAAAGTGCGGCGCGTGGACATGAACCATCAGCCATCGAAGGCGGTGTTTTCCGGGCCGCTGCTAATCGCCATTCGCGAGCGCATCGCCCGTGGCGAGCAGGCGATGGTATTTTTGAACCGACGCGGCTACGCCCCGGTGCTGCACTGCGCCGACTGCGGCTGGAAAAGCGAATGCCCGCATTGCAGCGCGTTTCGGGTATTCCACAAAATTGACCGCACGCTGCGCTGCCACCACTGCGGCTACACCGAGCGCGTGCCCCGCGCCTGCCCGACCTGCGGCAACATCGACATCGCCCCACTCGGACGCGGCACCGAAAGGCTGGAAGAGCATTTGGCCGAGCTGCTGGCCGACGACACCCGGCCCGACGGCAGCCCGGTGCGCATCGCCCGCATCGACGCGGACACCACCAAGCTCAAAGGCGCACTGGAAACGCAACTGGCGCAAGTCCACGCGGGCGAAGTCGATGTGCTGGTGGGCACGCAGATGATCGCCAAAGGCCACGACTTTCGGCGCATCACGTTGGTGGCGGCCATCAACCCCGACGGCGCGCTGTTTTCCAGCGACTTTCGCGCACCTGAGCGGCTGTTTGCGCTGCTGATGCAAGCCGCAGGCCGGGCCGGACGTGATGCGGCTTTTGTCAACCAGCAAGCCTCGGCGGTGGAGATGTGGATTCAAACCTTCCACCCCACGCACTCGCTGTTTGAAGCCTTGAAAAAGCACGATTACCCCGCCTTCGCCGCCCGCGAACTGGAAGAGCGCGCCGCTGCGGGCATGCCGCCGTTCAGCTTTCAGGCGCTGGTGCGGGCCGATGCGCGCACCCAAGAAGTCGCCCAAGCTTTTTTGAACGCCGCCAGCAGCGCAGCCCAAACCGAACTGGCCCCGCTGCCCGGCTGGGACACGCTGATGGCACGCATCACGCTGTATGCCGCCGTGCCCATGAGCATTCAGCGCGTGGCGAATGTGGAGCGCGCCCAAATGCTGATCGAAAGTGATTCGCGCATGGCGCTGCAACGTTTTTTGGCCGCGTGGCAAGACGTGCTGCGCTACACCCGCAGCGCCCCGGAGCACAAGGGACTGTTGCGCTGGGCCATTGATGTCGACCCGCTGGCGATTTGAGTGTCACGGGGCAAAGACCTGCATTGCTCCATTGCGGAACACTTGCTGTGTTGCGTCACACCGCCAACCTATGCAAACAGTTACCTAAGTACAGCATCTTGCAGTGAAAACACGTTAAAAATCATCACCTTGCATCGCAATCAGGAGCTGGCACGGGACTTGATAAGAAACGAGGGTCTGCTACATGCAGCGTTACAACCACCCCTTCAAGTTCCACAGGAGACACAATGATCTACGCCGCTCCCGGCACCGTCGGTGCCACGATTGCCTACAAAGCTCAGTACGACAACTTCATCGGTGGCCAGTGGGTCGCTCCGGTGGATGGTCAGTACTTTGACGTCATCACCCCCGTCAACGGCACGGTCTACACCAAGGCCGCTCGCTCGGGCGCTGCTGATGTGGAACTGGCACTGGACGCGGCTCACGCTGCCGCTGACGCATGGGGCAAGACCTCTGCTGCCGAACGCGCCAACCTGCTGCTGAAAATTGCCGACCGCCTGGAAGCCAATCTGGAACGTCTGGCCTACGCTGAAACCGTGGACAACGGCAAGCCCATCCGCGAAACGCTGAACGCCGACATCCCGCTGACTGTGGATCACTTCCGCTACTTCGCCGGTTGCGTGCGCGCCCAAGAAGGTGCCCTGTCCAACATCGACGAAACCACCGTCGCGTACCACATTCAAGAACCGCTGGGCGTGGTCGGTCAGATCATTCCTTGGAACTTCCCGATTTTGATGGCCGCTTGGAAGCTGGCTCCCGCCCTGGGCGCTGGCAACTGCGTGGTTCTGAAGCCCGCTGAATCCACCCCGATCTCCATCCTGATCTTGGCCGAGCTGATCGCCGACCTGCTGCCGCCAGGCGTGCTGAACATCGTCAACGGCTTTGGCCGCGAAGCCGGTATGCCTTTGGCCACCAGCAAGCGCATCGCCAAGATCGCCTTCACCGGTTCGACCAGCACGGGCCGCGTGATTGCGCAAGCTGCCGCCAACAACCTGATCCCCGCCACGCTGGAACTGGGCGGCAAGTCGCCCAACATCTTCTTCGCTGACGTGATGGACAAGGACGACGGTTTCTTGGACAAGGCCATCGAAGGCATGGTGCTGTTCGCCTTCAACCAAGGTGAAGTTTGCACTTGCCCCAGCCGCGCGCTGATTCAAGAATCCATCTACGACAAGTTCATCGAGCGCGTGCTGGCTCGCGTGGCCGCCATCAAGCAAGGCAGCCCGCTGGACACCGACACGATGATGGGCGCGCAAGCCTCCAAGGAACAACTGAGCAAGATCTTGTCTTACCTGGACGTGGGCAAGCAAGAAGGCGCTGAGTTGCTGATCGGTGGCGCACAAGCTCAATTGGGCAGCGATTTGGACGGCGGCTACTACGTGCAGCCCACGCTGTTCAAGGGCCACAACAAGATGCG
>CALMOI010000507.1 GCA_937871735.1 uncultured Comamonadaceae bacterium | reverse complement strand
CGCGCAGGCGCAGGTAGTAGCTGGTGACGACTTCGCTCATGGGCAGCACGGGCAGCGCGGCCATCGCGTCGTCCAGCGTGTGCGGCTGGAAGGCCAGATGCGGCACGCGGCTTTGCGGATCGACAGTGTGCAAGCGGGTGATGTCCACCAAGTCGGCAATCACGGCGCTGGCGGTGGGCTCAGACCCTGCACCCTTGCCGTAGTACAGCGTGGTGCCGACGGCGTCGCCATGCACCATGACGGCGTTCATCGCGCCTTCGACGTTGGCGATCAGGCGCTTGGTCGGCACGAGGCTGGGGTGGACGCGCAGTTCCACGCCTTGCGCGGTGCGCTTGGTGATGCCCAGCAGCTTGATGCGGTAGCCCAGGTGCTCGGCGTACTTGATGTCCGCCGCGCCCAGCTTGGTGATGCCTTCGACGTAAGCCTTGTCGAACTGCACCGGAATGCCGAAGGCGATGGCGCTCATGATGGTGGCCTTGTGCGCGGCGTCTACGCCTTCGATGTCGAAGGTGGGGTCGGCTTCGGCGTAGCCCAGGCGTTGGGCTTCTTTGAGCACCACGTCAAAGTCCAAGCCCTTGTCGCGCATTTCGGACAGGATGAAGTTGGTGGTGCCGTTGATGATGCCCGCCACCCATTGGATTTGGTTGGCAGTCAAGCCTTCGCGCAGCGCCTTGATGATGGGAATGCCCCCGGCCACAGCGGCTTCAAAGGCCACCATCACGCCCTTGGCGGACGCAGCGGCAAAAATTTCGGTGCCATGCACGGCCAGCAGCGCTTTGTTGGCAGTGACCACATGCTTGCCTGCGGCAATCGCTTCCAGCACCAGCGCCTTGGCGATGCCGTAGCCGCCGATCAGCTCGATGACGATGTCGATCTCGGGGTTGGCAATGATGGCGCGGGCATCGTTCACGACCGTCACGTCAGGGCCAACGATGCTCTGCGCGCGAGCCACGTCCAGATCCGCCACCATCGTGATCTCAATGCCGCGACCGGCGCGGCGCTGAATTTCTGCCTGATTGCGTTGCAGGACGTTGAAGGTGCCGCTACCGACGGTACCGATGCCCAAAAGGCCGACTTGGATGGGTTTCATATGTCTACGAGTGAGGGGGAAGTCTGAGGTCATTCAGGGGTTGCGGAAAGGAGTTGCAGCCGGCGCAGTCACGCTGCGGCTGACAAAAACAGGGAGTTGCCACGCGCCACCAGCAAAGCCACGGCACATGCTGTCGCCGGATTCGCTGCTCAAGGTAAAGCCCAAGCCGTCGAACTGCCAAGTCTTCGTCCACCAGCAGTCGCCTAGGCCGCGCACCTTCATGGCCGATTGCACGCTGCCAGTGTCGGCATCGAATTCGCCGTCCGTGGCTTGCAAGCTGGGCGCGTAGGGCGGGCGGTCATTGGCGATCCACAGCAGCGCGCCGCTGTTGTACGCGCCCATGCCGCAGGGCAAGGACAGCAGCACTTTGCTGGCCGTCAAACGCCGCACTTGGAGTTGCGCCAAATCGACTTGGTTGCAGGTGTCTTTCACGGCGGCTTGATCCACCAGCGCAAAAATCGGGCGCGCCAAAGCAGCATCGCTGGGGCGCGTGGGCACAGGTTTGACAGCGCGCACTTCAGGCACAGGCACGGGCGGCAACACGGCAGATTCGGGGCGAGTGCCGGGCCGGATCAGCGCGCCGGGCGTGCCCAAGCGGCCTTGCACTTCGTCCATTTTGAGCAGCACCGCATTCAGGCCCGCCAGCGATAGCGTCCAAGTCTGATTGGATGCGCCGCGCACCTGCGCCTGCGTGCCTTGCAGCAGCGCGGGCAGCACAGCGCGCGCTTGTGCGGCGGTCAAGGTGCTGTCAGCGGCCAAGCCGGTGACGGTGGTTTTGCCCACCATCAGGCGTAACGGGGCTTGGATGGGCGCGTCGCTTTCAAGCCGCAACTCCACATCAACCGGCGTGCTGGGCCCGGCAGTGCGCGTCAGCTTGATGGACACGGGCGCGGAGCCACCGGCTTCATCTTGGTAGCCCACGGCGCGGCAGGTGCGGGTGTTGTCGCATTGCAGCGCCCAGTCTTTGTGCATGAAGTCCACCGGCTTGACCAGCTCGGCGTGGGCGCTGCAGCACATCGCCCACAAGCCCCCTGCAAGTGCTGCCGCCAGCCGCGTCTGCAACCACGCGGGTGCAGTGCGCGCCCAAGCGCCAGCTACATCAAGAGGGACATGCACGTTCATGGCGCTTCAGGTGCCGTGACGTTTTCGGTACAGCTCCAAGAATTTGGCGACGCGGCCTATGGCTTCGCGCAGCGCATCTTCGTGGGGCAGGAACACGATGCGGAAGTGATCCGGCTCGGCCCAGTTAAAGCCGGTGCCTTGCACCAACATCACTTTGGTTTCTTGCAGCAACTCTAAGAAGAACTGCTGGTCGTTTTGGATCGGGTAGATCTTGGGGTCGAGCTTGGGGAACATGTACAGCGCCGCCGAGGGCTTGACGCAACTCACGCCCGGAATGGCGGTGATCAGCTCATAAGCCAAATCGCGCTGACGGCGCAGGCGACCGCCCTCGCCCACCAATTCGTTGATGCTTTGATGGCCGCCCAGCGCAGTTTGAATCGCCCATTGGCCGGGCACGTTGGCACACAAGCGCATGTTCGAGAGCATGTTCAGCCCTTCGATGTAGTCACGCGCCGGTTTTTTGTCGCCCGACACCGACAACCAGCCCGCACGGTAGCCGCACGAACGGTAGCTCTTGGACAGCGAATTGAAAGTCAACGTCAGCACATCGTCGCTCAAGCTGGCCAGCGCGGTGTGCTTCACGCCGTCGTAGAGCACCTTGTCGTAGACCTCGTCGGCAAAGATCACCAAGTTGTGCTGACGCGCGATGCTGACGAT
>CALMOI010000506.1 GCA_937871735.1 uncultured Comamonadaceae bacterium | reverse complement strand
CTTTTGTCGAGGTCTATCTGGAGGATTACCACGTCGGCCCGTTCCACCCTGGTTTGGGCAGCGTGGTGACGTGTGATGACCTGCGCTGGCAATTCCAACCTGAGTTCTCAGTGCAAACCGTCGGTGTGACGAACTGGCTGGGGCAAGCTGGCAGCCCGGTGTACGAGCGCTGGCACCAGCAGTTGCTGCGCTACCGCGACGGCCAAGCGCCCAAGCAAGGCGCGGTTTGGCTGACCTACTACCCGCACATCATGGTCGAGTGGTATCCGCATGTGCTCACTGTCTCGACACTGCACCCGATCAGTCCCAGTAAAACGCTGAACATGGTCGAGTTCTACTACCCCGAAGACATCGTGGCCTTCGAGCGCGAATTCGTGGAGGCACAACAAGCCGCCTACATGGAAACCTGCATCGAAGACGACGAAATCGGCGAGCGCATGGACGCGGGCCGCCGAGCACTGCTGCAACGTGGCGACAACGAAGTCGGCCCCTACCAAAGCCCCTTAGAAGACGGCATGCAGCATTTCCACGAGTGGTACCGTGACCGCATGGGCCTGCGCGCACCGCAAGTCTGAGCACCACTGCACCACTCAGCCATCCTGACTGCGACCTGCCACACGGCAGGTTCATCCCCATAAGGTTCTAACGTGCAAGCACTGTGGATGGTCTTGGCGGCGCTGTTTTTTGCCAGCATGAGCGTGTGCATCAAGATCGCCTCGGTGCATTTCAGCACCGTCGAGTTGGTGTTTTACCGAGGCGCGGTTGGCATCGTGTTCATGGCAGCATGGTGCCGCGCCCAGCGCACGCCGCTGAAATCTGACGTGCCGATGATGCACGTCTGGCGCAGCATCGTTGGGGTCACGGCGCTTACAACTTGGTTTTACGCCATTGGCAAACTGCCGCTGGCCACGGCCATGACGCTCAACTACATGAGCGGCATCTGGGTGGCAGCATTTTTGGTCGGTGGCACCTTGGTCATGGGGCGACTGCAAGACCTGCGTCGCCAAGGCCCGGTGGTATTGACCGTGATGATGGGTTTTGCCGGCGTGGTGCTGATGCTGCGCCCCACCATCGAACAAAACCAATTGTTTGCGGGGCTGATTGGGCTGATCTCCGGTTTGTGCGCCGCCTTCGCCTACATGCAAGTCGCCGCCTTGGGCCGCGTCGGCGAACCTGAGGCGCGCACCGTGCTGTACTTTTCATTCGGAGCCACGCTGACTGGCGCAGTGGGCATGTTGTTCACCGGGGTCAGCGCTTGGACATGGCCGCACGCCTTGTGGCTGCTGCCCTTGGGCGTGCTGGCGGCCTTGGGTCAGTTGTGCATGACACGCGCCTACAGCCAAGGCCCGACGCTGGTTGTGGCCAACTTGCAGTACGCGGGCATCGTGTTTGCCGCCTTGTACGGCATGGTGCTGTTTGGTGATGAAATCCCGCTGCTGGGGTGGGTGGGCATGGCCCTCATCATCATCAGCGGCATCGCTGCCACTTTCTTGCGCGCCCGCGCCCTGCCCAACCCGCCTGCCGAGGAGCATTGACTCACATGACCGCCCCCGTCTACACCACCCTGATTTCCGTCGCCCAACTGCAAGCCTTGCACGCCAGCGGCGCGCCGGTTTTGGTATTCGATTGCAGCTTTGACCTGATGAACCCCGCTGCTGCCGACGCGCTGTTTGCCCAAACGCGCATCGCAGGAGCCGTGCAAGCGCACCTGGATCGAAACCTGAGCACCCACGACAGCGCGTTGGCCGTCAACGCCGGTCGCCATCCGCTGCCGCAGCGCGAGGCCGTCGCCGCGTGGCTGGGCCAGATCGGCCTGAACAACAACATGCAAGCCGTGGTTTATGACCGCAACGGTGCCAATTACTGTGGCCGCCTGTGGTGGATGCTGAAATGGCTGGGCCACGAAGCCGTCGCCGTGTTGGACGGCGGTTTGCAGGCTTGGCAAGCCGCAGGCGGCGCGCTCGACAGCGGCCCCGCCCCAGCCGCCGCCACGCCCACCACCTTTGAAGTGCGCCCCGCGCTGGTCACGCTGAGCACCACGGCCGACATCGCAGCGCAACTGGGCAGCCCCGGCCAAACGCTGATCGACGCACGCGGCGCACCGCGTTACCGGGGCGAAGTCGAGCCGCTTGACCCGGTGGCTGGGCATATTCCCGACGCGCTCAACCGCCCGTTCACCCAAAACTTTCAAACTGATGGCCGCTTCAAACCCGCCGCTGAACTGCGCGCCGAATTTGAAGCGCTGCTCGCGGGGCGCGACCCCGCCAGCGTGACTCACCACTGCGGCAGCGGCGTGAGCGCCGTGCCCAACGTGCTGGCGATGGAAGTCGCCGGACTGGGGCGCACCGCCCTCTACGCCGGCAGTTGGAGCGAATGGTGCAACACGCCCGGCCTGCCCTGCGCCCAAGGCTGACCGCCGCACACCCCTCTTCACCACCCCGGAACTTGACCCATGAAATCCCCTGAACTGCTGCTGCCCGCTGGCTCGCTGGCCAAGATGCGCGCCGCTTACGACTTCGGTGCCGATGCGGTTTACGCCGGCCAGCCGCGCTACTCCTTGCGCGCCCGCAACAACGAATTCAAGCTCGAACAAATCGGCATCGGCATTGCCGAAGCGCACGCACGCGGCAAGAAATTCTTCGTCACCAGCAACTTGCTGCCGCACAACGACAAAGTCCGCACCTATTTGCGCGACATCGAACCCGTGATCGCCATGAAGCCCGACGCGCTCATCATGGCCGACCCCGGCCTGATCATGATGGTGCGCGAAAAGTGGCCCGAAGTGCCGATTCACCTGTCCGTGCAGGCCAACACCGTGAACTGGGCCACCGTCAAGTTCTGGCAGAAGCTGGGCGTGGCGCGCATCATCCTGTCGCGTGAACTCAGCTTGGACGAGGTCGAAGCCATCCGCAACGAATGCCCAGACATTGAGCTCGAAGTCTTCGTCCACGGCGCGCTGTGCATTGCTTACTCGGGCCG
>CALMOI010000505.1 GCA_937871735.1 uncultured Comamonadaceae bacterium | reverse complement strand
CATGTACACCGAACAATCCTTGTACTCGCGCGAGCGCTTGATGCGCTTGCACACCTCAAAGCCATCTGTGCCCGGCATCATCACATCCAGAAACACCAGCTTGTAGCTTCCCGACAGCAGCATCGCCATCGCATCGTCACCGCTGGTGGCTACATCAACCTGATGACCGTATTCCGTGATTTTTTGGGTCATGGTGCGACGCACCATGTCGCTGTCGTCTACCACCAGCACTTCGGCTTTGGCGGCCTCCATCACAGAAGGAAAATTGACAACATTGGTGGAGCCGCCACTCGATTTGGTTTCTACCGTGGGGCAGCAACTGTTGGGAGCGCCCAGCAACTCCAGCAGCTTGTCTACGGTGCCGGGCTTGAACGACCCCGGTATGTACAGAGTGGCACCCAGCACATTGCGCCCACCAATGCTCAACACAGGCCGGGGGTTGACCCGCACATGCAAGGCCAAACGGCTGTCCACAGAGGGATCATCGCCGTTGACCAAATAGGCATCCACCGCAGCCGATGATCCTTGCTCGGGAACCACTTCAATCGCGTCAACGCAACCTCGGTACTCGATGAATTTACGAACCAACTCAAGCTGGATGGGTTTAAAGCCTAGGAAGAGAACTTTTTTCATGTCAAAGCACCTCGACAGTTTCATGAACGGGTTGCGCTGCTACAACTTCAGCAGAAAGCGGCGGAACAAGCAAATTACGCACCATATTTACCAAATCTTGATCTGAATAGGGTTTCATCAAAAAGGCCGTCACCCCGACTTGCTCAGCGCGGGTGCGGTGTTTGTCTTGGCCACGCGAGGTGAGCATGATCACCGGCACATCGGGCTGACTGGAGCGCTGGCGGATGAACTCGGTCAGCTCGAACCCGTTCAGGCGTGGCATTTCCAAATCGGTCATGACCAAGGAGAAGTGCTGGTCTTTCAAGGCCTGAATCGCCTCCAGACCATCACGAGCGGTGGTGACGCGGTAGTCGGCATCGCGCAGCAACGCGCTCAAGGTGTTGCGCACCGAGGTGGAGTCATCAACCACCAGCACTTGCGCTTGCTGCTGCAAGGCCGCTTGCATTTGCCGCAGTCCTTGGGGGCGCACGGGCAGCGGCTGGCGCGACAAATCAACCAAGTCCAACACCAAGCCGAGCGAGCCGTCGGCCAAAGCGCCCACGCCACTCACGCCACCCAAGCGACCCAGCAAGGTCGGCGAGGGCGAAATCAAAAATTCACGCGCTTCCACAATGCGGTCAACGGTGACGCGGCGCACCACGCCATCCACATCAAGAATCAAAGCGGGGCGCGTCGGGTCGGTGACAGCACGCTCTGCCTCGGTGCGCTGGCCGTGTAGCAAATCAGCCAGCCAAATCTCCGCCAGCGCTGGCTCCGCCGCAGCATCGGCAGTGGGAGCGTCAGGGGCCACCTCAACCCGTAACAATTGCGGGCTGGGAATCAGGAAGCTCTCGCCATCCACTTGCACATGCAGTGCATGGACTGTGCCGATAGATGCCAGCACGAACACCCGAAATTCGGTGCCGCCCGCTGGAGTGGAGTGCACGCTGACATGGCCTTGCAACGAAGCCACCACTTGCGCTACCACATCCAGCCCCACGCCGCGCCCCGAGGTTTCGGTCACAGCATCACGGGTCGAAAAACCCGGCAAAAAAATCAAGCGGGCAACTTGCTCTGGGCTGAGTGACACATCAGCCGCAACCAAGCCGTTTTCGATGGCCTTATTCAAAATCGCACGGTGATTCAGCCCCCGACCATCGTCAGAGATGCGCACGGTCACGCCGCCGCCTTGACTGGCAAACGCGACGCGAATGCGGCCCATGCTGGGTTTTCCACCCGCTTGGCGCTCTTGCGGGCTTTCAATGCCGTGATCGACGCTGTTGCGCAGCAGGTGCAGCAGCGCATCAGACAGGGGGCCAATCACGGCAGCATCCACGCGCAAGTCGTCGCCCTCAATCTCAAGTTCAGCCTCGTGACCGACAGCGGCGCAAGTCTGGCGCACGGTGCGACGCATGCGCGCACGCAAGTCTGACAGCGGATGCAAGCGGGCCCGCGCCACTTGGTACTGGGCCTCGCGGGCCAACCGCAATTGGCGCTGGGCTTGGGTGCCCAGTTCGCGCAAGGCGGGTGTCAACTCTTCGCGGGAGACACGCAAGTCGCCTACGGCCTCGTACATGGCTTGGGTCAGGCCGGTTAACTCGTTGTAGCGGTCAAGTTCCAGCGCGTCAAAGTCACCGGCGGGCTGCATGGAGGCATGGCGACCGGGTGGTACGTTGTGCGGGTTGCTGGGGGCAACGCCTGGCGCGGCGGCATCGGTGCGAACTTGGCCTAGGCCGTCCAAGGTAATGCGGCGTTCAATTTCTTGTACCCGCTGCATGGCCGTTTGCTCCAGCGCAGCTGTCGCGGTGCTGAGGTTGAACACGTCGTCGCACTCGGTGCGCAAGCGCAGCAGGCCCACGCTGAGTTCATTGAGGGCGCGAAACACCTGATCGAGCACCTTGGCCGGGATGCGCACTTGCACATCTTCCTCAACCAGATGCGGATGGACTTCAGGCTGAGCGACAGGCCCTGCAC
>CALMOI010000504.1 GCA_937871735.1 uncultured Comamonadaceae bacterium | reverse complement strand
GCGCCGATCTTGGGTGGAGCGCTCGCGGGTCACCAGTCCCTTGGCTTGCAGCCGGTCAATGACGCGGGTGACAGCGCCGGGGTCGCTTTCCAGTTCGCGCGCCAAGCTGACCACGGTGTGGCCCTCATGCCGCCCGATTTTGTACAGCGGCAACCACTGCACAAAGGTCAGGTCGTGCGCGACCAATTGGGTGTTAACTTGCGCACGCAGCGAGCCTATGACCCGGCGCATCAAATGGGCGATGCTGTTTTCGGGACGAAACGTACCGGGGCTGTAAAACTGGGGTGGGTCAGTGTCGGGTGAACTCATGGCCTTGAATCTAGTTGTCTAGACAATGTTTGTCTAGACAACTATCAAAAAACCCTGAGTTTCAGGTGGTTATGACCCGTTGGTCATTAACTTGGGCGGAAGCTGTGTACTACGCACGAATGCCTTGTGCCGTCAGATGCAGCACGCGGTCAGCGCGGGCAGCGGCGGCATCGGAGTGCGTGACCATCACCATTGCGGCTTGGTGCTCGCGGGTTTGGGCGACCAGCGCATCCATGATCTTGCGGGCGGTGCCGGGGTCGAGGTTGCCGGTGGGCTCGTCGGCCAGCAGCAGGGCCGGGCGATGCACCAGCGCCCGTGCAATCGCCACGCGCTGCAATTGCCCGCCGCTCAGTTGCTGCGGCAGCCGTGCGCCCAAGCCGGTGAGGCCAACGGCTTCCAGCATGTGCGCCACGCGCTCCGGGTTGGGTTGTTTGAGCAGCAGCAGCGGCAGCGCCACGTTTTGCGCCACATCCAAATGCGGCAAGACATGGAAGGCTTGGAACACAAAGCCAACATGCACCCGCCGCCATAGGGCGCGGGCGGTGTCGTCCATGCGGCCTAGATCAGTGCCGCCCAAGCTGATGTCGCCAGCATCCCAACTGTCCAACCCGGCCATGCAGTTGAGCAGCGTGGACTTACCCACGCCCGAGTCGCCCACAATGGCGACAAACTCCCCCGGTGCCACGCGCAGCGACACGTGCTCAAACACCGCCGCATCGGCGTAGCGTTTGGCCAAATCGGTGATGACCAAGCTCATGCGCGTGTACCCCAGTGCGCCTGGGCCAGCGCCAGCACTTGGGCCAGCGCGTCGGCCTGATCGCAGGCCACGCTCTGGCGTTCGGGCATGGAGCGCAGCCACGTCAACTGCCGCTTGGCGAGTTGGCGGGTGGCGAAGATGCCTCGGTCGCGCAATTCGGCGTGTGCGGCGGGGCTGAGTGCGGGGCCGCTGCACAAGTCCAGCGCTTCCCAGGCTTGGCGGTAACCGACGCAACGCATCGACGGCAGTTCCGGGTGCAAATCGCCACGTTGGCGCAGGCTGAGCACTTCGTTGACCAAGCCTTCGGCCAGCATCGCTTCAAAGCGCTGGGCGATGCGCTGGTGCAGCCAAGCGCGGTCTGTGGGTTCGAGCGCGATCAGCGGGCCGTGCGGCAGTGCCGTGGGGCGCGGCTGGTGAAAAGACGACAAGGGCCGTCCGCTCAGGCGCTGTACTTCCAGGGCGCGCTGAATGCGCTGCGCGTCGTTGGGGGCCAAGCGGGCGGCGGTAGGCGGGTCTAGCCGCGCCAGCTCGGCGTGCAAGGCAGGCCAGCCTTGGGCAGCGGCTTGGGCTTCCAGCTCGGCGCGGATGGCGGGATCGGCGGCGGGCATGTCGTTCAGACCGTCCAGCAAGGCTTTGAAATACAGCATGGTGCCGCCCACCAGCAGCGGCCAGCGGCCT
>CALMOI010000503.1 GCA_937871735.1 uncultured Comamonadaceae bacterium | reverse complement strand
CGCCAACCAGGGTTTGAAAGTCGATCATCAGCCGCGCGGGCACGCCGAATTCGGCTTCCACTCCGGCCAAGTCGCGGCGCTTGCCGTTCATGGTGTCGATGATGGTGATGTGCTCGTCCACCAACTGCGCCAAGTCCTTGTCGCCGCTGGAGATGGTGACGGTGATGCCTTGCTGCGCGGCGGTGACGGCCAGCGTGCCGATCACGTCGTCGGCTTCCACGCCGGGCACGTTCAGCACCGGCCAGCCCATCAGCCGTACCACTTCATGGATGGGGGCGATTTGGGCGCGCAAATCGTCGGGCATGGGGCTGCGGTGGGCTTTGTACTCGGGATAAATCGCGTCGCGGAAGGTGGGGCCGGGCGCATCAAACACGCACACGGCGTAGTCGGCGCGCACCTCGCGGCGCAGGGCTTGCAGCATGTTGATCATGCCGCGTATGGCTCCGGTGGCGGGGCTGGCGGGGTCGCCGGGCACGGCGCGCAAGTCCGGCATGGCGTGAAAGGCACGGTAAAGGTAGCTAGAGCCGTCTACCAGCAGCAAAGTCTTCTTGTCAGTCATGCATTGGATTGTGCATGGCCGCTGGCGCGGGTGGCGGACTCTACAATCGAGCCCAAGCGCCACGCGGCTCGCCCGCTCGGCCCCCAAGCTCCCCCCACCGCTACCCCGGCATGTCCTTTCAGGGCAGCCCTACGATGTTCCATTGACCGATGGCTGTATTCACTGAAGTCTCCCCCGAACAGGCCCAAAACCTGTTGCTTGATCTGAACCTGGGCCAGCTCACCGAGTTGCGCGGCATTGCAGGCGGCATCGAGAACACCAACTATTTCGCCACCACCGATCAGGGCGCTTATGTGCTGACGCTGTTTGAGCGCCTGACGCACGCGCAGTTGCCGTTTTACTTGCACCTGATGAAGCACTTGGCCCAGCGTGGCATTCCGGTGCCTGATCCTGCCGCCAACGCAGCGGGCACCATCTTGCACACCGTCAGCGGCAAGCCCGCCGCCGTGGTCAACCGCTTGCCCGGCAAAAGCCAACTCGCCCCTGCTGTCCCGCACTGCGCCGCTGTGGGCGCGATGCTGGCCCGCATGCACTTGGCCGGACAAGACTACGCCCAGCATCAACCCAATCTGCGCGGCCTGCTGTGGTGGAACGACACCGTGCCCGTCGTGCTGCCCCACCTGAGCGCCGACCAAGCCGCGCTCTTGACCAGCGAACTGGCCTACCAAAACGCCTTGGCCGAGTCCGCCGCCTATGCGCGCTTGCCACGCGGCCCCATCCACGCCGACTTGTTCCGCGACAACGTGATGTTCGACGGCCCCGACGGCACGCAACTGAGCGGCTTCTTTGATTTTTACTTTGCCGGTGTGGACACGTGGCTGTTCGACATTGCTGTCTGCCTGAACGACTGGTGCATAGATTTGCCCAGCGGCCAGCACGACAGCGCACGCGCCAACGCCTTCTTGGCCGCCTACGCCGCCGAGCGCCCGCTGACCGCCGACGAGCAGCAACTGCTGCCTGCGCTGCTGCGCGCCGGAGCGCTGCGCTTTTGGATTTCGCGGCTGTGGGACTACCACCTGCCGCGCGAAGCCGCCATGCTGACCCCGCACGACCCCACCCACTTTGAGCGCGTGCTGCGCGAGCGCATCACCCACCCGGTCAGCATCTGAATGAAACTGAACCTTCTGCCAGCCAGCACCGGCCTGACTTGGGTCAAGCTGGGTTTTCAGACCTTCTTCAAGCAGC
>CALMOI010000502.1 GCA_937871735.1 uncultured Comamonadaceae bacterium | reverse complement strand
CCACGCACGGTCAAGATACGTTTCGGGTTTTTGGCATCGACCTCAATCGCCGCACGAATACGGCCCATGTGAACGTCAATCGAGCGGTCAAACGCTTCCAACTCGCGTCCACGCACGGCTTCCATGATTTGCTCACGCGTCAGCACGCGGCCTGCGCGTTCGGCCAGCGCCACCAGCAGGTCAAACTGGTAAGCGGTCAAGTCACAAGCTTGGTTGTTGATGCGCACGACACGCGCATCGCGGTCTATCTCCATCGAGCCAAAGCGCAAGGGCTTGTGCAGGGGCTCAGCTTCGGCATCGGTCGGGCCGTCAATGCGGCGGCGCAAGATGGCGCGGATGCGGGCCAGCAGCTCACGCGGCTCAAAGGGCTTGGGCACATAGTCGTCAGCGCCCATTTCCAGGCCGATGATGCGGTCCATCGGGTCGCCCTTGGCGGTGAGCATCAGGATCGGGGTCTGCGCCAAGTCGCCGGGCAAGGCGCGAATACGGCGGCACACTTCCAAGCCATCCATGTCGGGCAGCATCAAATCCAAAATCACCAAGCCCACGGGTGCGGCACGCAATTGCGCCAAACCACTTTGCCCCGAAGTGGCGTGAGTGAAAGAAAAACCAGACTGGCTCAAATACTCGCCGACCATCGTGGCCAGCCGCGAGTCGTCTTCAATCATCAGCAAATGGGTGTTCAGGGGCACGGTGACAAAACTCCAATACAACGGTCAGTGATGGTGGCGCAAATGGGCAAAGCGGGATCTGGGGCTAGGGTAAAGATGGGGTAAATCAAGCGACAAACCCCCAGCTTGGCCCAGATTCAGCGTACAGCGGGCGGCTCACCTCCGGCGGGCGGCTGCAAGCGTGCCGCCAATGCCACCAGCACCAGCACCGGCACACCCAGCAACGCGGTGTGATTGAAGAAGGCGGCATAGCCATGCGCGTTCACATAATCACCCGAAAACCCGGCCACAAATTTAGGCAGCAACAGCATCATGGAGCTGAACAGCGCGTACTGCGTGGCTGAGTAGTTGATGTTGGTCAGGCTGGACAAATAGCCAATGAAAGCCGCTGAGGCAATGCCGCTGGCCAAGTTGTCTGCCGACACCACGCCGATCAGCGCCACCACGTCGTGTCCGTGCCCGGCCAGCCAAGCGAACAGCCAGTTGGTGGCGGCGCTCAGCGCAGCACCCAGCATCAGCACCCGCATCACGCCCCAGCGCATTGCCATCACGCCGCCAATGAAGGCACCCAACAGCGTCATCACCACGCCGTAGACTTTGGTGACGGTCGCCACCTCGTCTTTGGTGTAGCCCATGTCCACGTAAAACGGATTGGCCATGATGCCCATCACCACGTCGCTGATGCGGTAGATGGCAATCAGCGCCAAGATCAGCACCGCCTGCCAGCGGTAGCGCAAGATGAAGTCGGCAAAGGGCTCGACCAGCGCGCTGCGCAGCCATTCGGCGGCATTCTTGGCAGGCGGTAGCGGCACCTGTGCGGGCTCACGCGAGAACAGCACCGTGACCACGCCCACCAGCATCGACACCGACATCACCAAATAGGCGCTGGCCCACGCCGCGTTTTGATAGCTGAGCGCCAAGGTGGCCTCGGGCGTGCTGGCAGCAGCGGCGGCTGCGGGGGCAGCGCCCGGCACTTCGGCCCACGCGGCCAGCCAGAGCACGCCCGCCCCAGCCCAGATCATGGCCAAGCGGTAGCCGGTTTGGTAGCTGGCGGCCAAGGCGGCTTGCTGCTCGGTGTGGGCCGATTCAATGCGGAAGGCATCGAGCGCGATGTCTTGCGTGGCCGAGCCAAAAGCCACCGCCAGCGCGCACCACACGATGGGCTCTAGCGCGGCGCGTGGATCGGCCAGCGCCATGCCCACCAGCCCCAGCATGATCAGCGCCTGTGACAGCAGCAGCCAACTGCGCCGCCGCCCCAGCTTGCGCGTCAGCCACGGAATGGGCAACCTGTCCACCAGCGGTGCCCACACCCATTTGAAGCCATAAGCCAGCCCCACCCAGCTCAAATGGCCGATGGTGCTGCGGTCAATGCCCGCCTCGCGCAGGCGAAACGACAGCGTGCCCAACACCAGCAGCAGCGGCAGCCCCGCCGCAAAACCCAGCGCCAACATGCGCAAGCTGGAGGGTTCAAGGTACACGCGCCACGCCTGCAACCAAGCATGGGCAGGCGGCGCAGCGTCGGCAGGAGCCGCAGCGGGAGATGAGGTTTCAGGCATGGTCAGACATTCACAGTGAGGCGTGGGCGAAAGAGGCAAAGAACGCTTTGAAACAACAGCAGATGCCTATGGCTCGCGATCACACTATTATTGGCTCACTATGTGCTGGATCTGCGACGCAAAAACCTCTCTCTCCCTCACCGGGCCCGCTTCTGACTTGCCGCATGTGCCCTCAAGCACCGCTGCGCAAGATGACGCTGAGTACCACCGCCCGTGGTCACAGCGCCGCGCCTTCTTGTTGGCCGCCGGGGCCGCTGCCGCTGGCCCCGCGTTGGCGCAGGTCGATGTGGGCAGCGCCTCCAGCATGCGCAAGCTGGTGCCCGCCGAAACACTCGAAAAATCTGCCACCCAGCAGTACACGCAAGTGATCGGCGAGGCCCGCAGCAAAGGCGCGTTGATGCCCGACAACCACCCGCAAGTGCAGCGCTTGCGCAGCATGGCGCGCCGGTTGATTCCGTATTCCACGCAGTGGAACCCGCGCGTCAACCAGTGGCGCTGGGAAGTCAACGTCATCGCCAGCAAAGAGATCAATGCGTGGTGCATGCCCGGCGGCAAGATCGCCTTCTACACCGGCATTTTGGACACCCTCAAGCTCAGTGACGACGAGGCCGCGATGGTCATGGGCCACGAAATGGCCCACGCCTTGCGCGAACACGCCCGCGAGCGCTTGGCCAAAAGCCAAGCCACCAACATGGGGCTGCGCTTGGGCGCGCAACTGCTGGGCTTGGGCCAAATGGGCGATGTGGCGGCCAACCTCGGCACGCAATTGCTGACCCTCAAATACAGCCGCGACGATGAAACCGAAGCCGATCTGGTCGGCCTGGAAATCGCCGCGCGGGGCGCTTACCGGCCTCAAGCCAGCGTGCAACTGTGGCAAAAGATGAGCGCCGTCAGCGGCGGCAAAGGCGGTTTGGGCTTTTTGTCCACCCACCCCAGCGGGCCAGATCGCATCCGCCAGCTTCAAGCCAACGTCCCCAAGGTTGAGGCGCTGTACGAACGCGCGCGGCGCGGCTGAAGCGGCAGCGGCGCGCAGGTGCGCGCTCAGGTGCCTGCAACGTAGGGGTTGAGCTTGCGCTCGCGGCCAAACGTGCTTTCCGGGCCGTGGCCGGGAATGAACACCGTCTCATTGCCCATAGGCCACAGCCGCTGGGTGATGCTGGCAATCAAGGTGTCGTGGTCGCCCTGCGGGAAGTCGGTGCGGCCTATGGAACCGGCAAACAGCACATCGCCAACAAAAGCGCGCTGCATCTCAGCCGAGTAAAACACCACGTGGCCCGGCGTGTGACCGGGACAATGGCGCACTTGCACGGTAGATTCGCCCAGTTGCACCGTGTCGCCATCTTCCAGCCAGCGCGTGGGCGTGAAGGTGTCAGACATCGGGAAGCCAAACATCACGCTTTGCTCAGGTAAGCCATCAATCCAAAACTGGTCACCGCGCTGCGGGCCGATGATGGGCAGCTTCAACTTGGCGGCCAGCTCGGCGGTGCCGCCCGCGTGGTCAATGTGGGCGTGCGTCAGCCAAATTTGCGTGAGCGTGACTTTCAGGCGCTCGACTTCTTTCAAGATCACATTCAAATCGCCGCCCGGATCGATCACGGCGGCTTGCCGCGTCACATCGCACCACACGATGGAGCAGTTTTGCTGGAATTGGGTTACAGGAACGGTCAGGTAGTTCAGCATGATGGGGTTTCAGTTCGGAGAAGCTGGCGTGGCTGCGGACGGCAGCCAATGCGCCAGCACTTCTTTGAGCGCGGCAATCACCACCGGCTTGGTCAAAAAGTCGTCCATGCCAGCGGCCAAGCAGGCATCGCGCTCGGCATCAAAAGCCGCAGCCGTCAGGGCCACGATGGCGATGGGGGGGCAAGTCTTCCCCGCTTCACGCTGGGTTTGCTGCCAGTGGCGAATTTGGCGTGTGGCCTCGTAGCCGTCCATCACGGGCATTTGGCAATCCATCAGCACCAGCGCGGGGGCGTAGCCGGTTCGCACCACGTCCAAGGCTTCTTGGCCGTTGGTGACCACTCGCACTTGGCCGCAACCCAAGCGTTCCAGCAGCAGTTGAATGAAGCGGCTGTTGACCGGGTTGTCCTCCACCACCAGCACGCTGTTGCGCGGCGGGCCCGCGCTGCAATCCATGCAAGGTTCACCTGTGGAGATGGTTGCAACTGCGGGGACTTCAGCGCTGGGCGCACTGGGCACGTCCAGCGGCTGGGCTTCAACCAAGGTGATGGCGGCTTCAACCGCATCAACCGCTTCAACCACCTCGACTGGCAAGGTGAACCAAAAACAGGAGCCCTGGCCTTCGGTGCTGTCCACGCCAGCTTCGCCCTTCATCAGTCGCGCCAAGCTGGACACGATGGACAAGCCCAAGCCCGTGCCCCCAAAGCGTCGCGTGCTGGAGCTGTCTACTTGCGAGAAGGGCTTGAACAGCTGCGCCAGCTTGTCTGACGCAATGCCGATGCCGGTGTCGGTCACGCTAAAGCGCAGCCACGCCTGCGCGCCCTCACGCCGCTCTTGCTGCAAACGCAAACAGACTTCGCCTTGCGAGGTGAACTTCAGCGCGTTGCTGACCAAGTTGTTGAGCATCTGCCGCAGCCGAATGGCATCCAATTGGTAGCACACGCCCGGTGGCAAGGCGCTGGTGTCGGCGCGCAAGGCCAAGCCTTTGCGCTGGGCTGTTTTCGCAAACAGCGTGACCACATCTTGCAACTGTTGCGCCGGATCGACCGGGGCCAACAGCAAGTCCATTTGCCCGGCTTCGACTTTGGACAAGTCCAAGATGTCGTTGAGCAAGGTCAGCAGCACTTGGCCGGAGTCGGTGATGGTAGCGGCGTAGTCTTGCTGCTCTTCGGGGCTGGCCGGGGCCATTTGCAGCAGTTGCGCCATGCCCAAAATGCCGTTCAACGGTGTGCGGATTTCATGCGACATCACCGCCAGAAACTGGCTCTTGGCACGGTTGGCGGCTTCGGCGCGGTCGCGGGCTTGGGCCAGCTCAGACTCTTGGTGTTTGATGTCGCTGATGTCGGCAAACATGCCGATGTAGTGCAGCACTTGGCCTCGCGCGTCCAACACGGTCGAGATAGCCAAGCGCTCGTGGTAGGCCTGACCATTTTTGCGCCGATTGACCACCTCGCCTTGCCAACGCCCGTCTCTGCGCACGGCTGTCCACATCGTTTTGTAAAAGTCCTTGCCATGCAAACCCGAACCCAACAAGCGCGGCGTTTTGCCTTGCACCTCTGCTTGGGTGTAGCCAGTTGAGACGGTGAAGGCGGCGTTGACTCGCAAGATGCGGCAATCGGCATCGGTGACCAAAATGCCGTCGTAGCTGTCTTCAAACACCTGTGCGGCAAGGGCAATTTCGGTTTTGACACGCGCCTGCACGGCGTGGCGATGGCGCTGCTGGCGGTAGAGCAACCATGTCAGCAGCGACACAAAAACCAAGGTGCCCGCCACACCTTCCGCCAAATGCCTGGATTCAGACTGCCAATTGCTCAAGGCTGCTTGATAAGGGAGCTCCACTTGCAGCACCAAAGGGTAGTAGCGCGACGTGCGAAAAGCCAACACTTGCGCCTGCGGGGTGCCCACGTCAACATCCAAACTGCCGTACTCGTAGTCAGGCAGCCATTGGCGAAACACGGGCTGGTTGGCGGCACTGCTGCCGGGTGGATGCACATCAGGCCGAGTCGACACCAACAGCAAGCCGTTGTAGTTGTACAGCTCGGCCACAAACTCGGGCTGCTCCAGCATGTTGGCCAGCATGTTGCTGAAAAAATCAGCATTCACCGTGGCGACCAAGATCGGGCTGAAGGCACTGGCGGGCAACTTGCTGTCTTTTTCTACGGGGGATGAGAAGGTGAAAAAATAAGGCTCATCGCGCACCTTCACCGGGGCGCTGGCGGGCTGACCATCGGTGATGTCGCGCCCCACCCAAGGCGCTGAGATTTGAAGTGCGCCACCATTGACATCGCTTTGGGAACGCATCAGCGCGGCGATGGCACTGGCACTCAATTGCTTGCCGCGTGCGCCGGGCAAGCTGCTGGCCAGCACGCGCCCGTCAGCATCAATCAACGAGATCGAACGCAACGCAGGCAGCTTGGCGATGTCATCGCGCAGGTCTTTGTCAGATTGAGCTGACTGCGCCAGCCCGTGCCAGTTCTTGCCATAGCGGGCGAGCAAGCGCTCAACCGTGCTCAGCGTACTGGTCAGCTCGCGCTCGCCGACGCGGGTGAGGCTGCTGGCCATGTTGCGATGGTGGGTCAACGCCTCGCTGCGCAAGCGCAGGCCGTGATACACCGCCGCCGCCATCGTCAGCACACTGAACAGCGCCAGAAGCAGCAACAAGCCTTTCAACCGAGGCATGAACAAAATCGGGAAAGGATGCATGGACACGCGCAACCTCAGGGCTTGGGATCAGTGATCAGCATGGACTCAAGTCTATAGCGCAGGGCAGCCTGTCGCAGACGGCCATCGGCTTTGACGGTGCTTAAAAATTGATTCACTGTGGCCAGCCACGCCGTATCACCCGGCTTGACTGCCCAGGCATAGGTCATGAAATGAAAGGACGCGGGCGGAGAAATCACTTGAGCCCACTCGTTGTAGTCCAGCATCTTGCGGGTGAAGGGGTAATCGGACATGAACACATCCACCCGCCCGGCCTCCAACTCAGCTTCTCGGGTCTGCGGCGACGCAATCACCACCAATTCGGCTTTTCTGATGCGATCGCGCATAACCGACTCCTGCACCGATCCTTCTACAACCGCCACACGCACGCCAGCTTGGTCAATGTCGGCCCAACTGCGCACACGCTGGTGATTGCGTGTGGTGACGGCGTACATGTCGCTGCGCATGTACGGTTGGCTGAAAGCCACTTGCGTGGCCCGCTGGGGCGTGATGGCAATCCCCGTCATGACGATGTCGCACTGATCGCTCAGTACATCGGGAATGAACTTGATGAATGTGGTTTCCACCCACTTGAGTCGCACTTTCAAGCTGCGGGCCAGCTCTTGGGCCATTTCGGCATCCAAACCCATGATTTGCCCCGTCTTGGTGTTGCGCAAGCTGATGCCGTAGTAACCCGGCCACATGCACACCTGCAACTCATCCGCCGCTTTGATACGTGCCAAACGGTTGGGTTGGGCTTGAACGATGGGGGACATCAGCGCCCCACCCACCAACACAACCCACCCCATCCAACGTAACGCACACATTCCAGTCGATGACATGAACAAGCTTTCAGAGTGTTTGCGCGTAAAGCCCGGATTATCAACCCGCCTACCCTGACTTGATCAGAGTCAAGCACGCAACTCGGACTCTCGCAGAGCACTCGAAATCAGCGTGCTAAGCTGATCAAAAAAGGAGACTCTCATGCCCGGTTTGCTGCCCCACGTTGATCCCAACGGCTTGCTTGAATTTTCTGTGGTCTACACCGACCGCGCACTCAACCACATGTCGCAGAGCTTTCAAGGCGTGATGCGCGACATCGCCAGCGTCTTGAAAGAGGTCTACCACGCGCACTCGGTGGCGCTGGTGCCGGGCAGCGGCACTTTTGGCATGGAAGCGGTGGCGCGCCAATTCGCCAACGAGCAAAAGGTGCTGATCTTGCGCAACGGCTGGTTCAGCTACCGCTGGACGCAAATTGTGGACATGGGCCGCATCACCCGCGAAGCCTCGGTGCTCAAAGCGCGCCGCACCCACACCGGCAAGCAAGCGCCGTGGGTGCCAGCGCCCATCGACGAGGTGGTGGCCGCCATCCGCGAGCAGCGCCCCTCGGTGGTGTTTGCCCCGCATGTTGAAACCGCCAGCGGCATGATCTTGCCCGACAACTACCTGCGCGCCGTGGCCGATGCGGTGCATGACGTGGGCGGCTTGTTTGTGCTGGACTGCATCGCCTCTGGCGCGATGTGGGTCAACATGGACGAAACCGGCGTGGACGTGCTGATCAGCGCGCCGCAAAAAGGCTGGAGCAGCTCGCCGTGCTGCGCGATGGTGATGCTGAGCGCCCGAGCCCGCGCCGCCATCGACACCACCACCAGCACCAGCTTTGCCTGCGACCTGAAAAAGTGGCTGCACATCATGGAAGCCTACGAAAACGGCGGCCACGCCTACCACGCCACCCTGCCCACCGACGCGCTAGCGCGCCTGCGCGACGTGATGCTGGAAACGCGCGCCTACGGCTTTGAGCGCGTGCGTGCCGAGCAAATCGAACTCGGTGCCAAAGTGCGCGCCTTATTCACCAGCCGGGGCATTGCCAGCGTGGCCGCCGCAGGCTACCAAGCGCCCGGCGTGGTCGTGAGCTACACCGACGATCCGCACATTCAAAACAGCAAAAAATTCTTGGCGCTCGGCCTGCAAACCGCTGCGGGCGTGCCCCTGCAATGCGACGAACCCGCCGACTTCATGACCTTCCGCGTCGGCCTGTTTGGCCTGGAGAAATGGCACCATGTCAACCGCACCGTGAGCCAACTGGCCGCCGCGCTGGACAGCTTGGGGCTGCTGGCACCGGTAGCGGCGACTGCGTGAACACGCATCAGCTCACTGCACAAACCCCATCCCCCGCGCCTCACGCACTTCGGGCTTGAGGCGGTGCTCGGCTTCGAGCTGCTCTAAAAACTCCTCGGGGCTCCAAGGGCTGGCGAGGATCTGGGCTTGGCGCTGCACGGTGGCGAAGTCGCCGGGGCACAGTTGCGCCAAGCGGGCCAAGCGGGCGCGGGTGGCTGGAGTGAGTTGCGCGGCATCGCCGCCCAGCGCTTCGGCGGTGTACATGGCCTCGCGCTGAATGGCGTTCAGCGGCTTGAAGCGGATCTTGAAGCTGAAGCGGCGCAGCGCGGCGGCATCGAGCTGCTCAAACAAGTTGGTGGTGCAGATAAAGATGCCGCGAAAACGCTCCATGCCTTGCAACAGTTCGTTCACGGCGCTGACTTCGTGCTGGCGCTGGGCACCACGTCGGTCTTGCAACAAGCTGTCGGCTTCGTCGAGCAGCAGCACGGCTTGCTCGGCTTCGGCAGCGCGGAACATGGCGGCCAGAGCTTGTTCGGTTTCGCCGACGTACTTGCCCAGCACATCGCTGGCTTGCTTGACCATCAAGGGCCGCCCCAGCGCTTGCGCCATGTGTTCGGCCAACGCGGTTTTGCCGGTGCCGGGCGGGCCGTCAAAGCACAGCGTGCCGTGGCTGCGCACTTGCAGCGCGGCAATGATGCGGGTGATGTCGTGGCGGCTGTCCAAGTTCAGCAAACTCAGGTCGTAGCGGGTGACGGCGGGTCGCACCGCGTGCGCGCTGGTGGCGCGGCCCAGCGCGGCATCGGCGTGGTGGAGCTGGCGCTCAATCAAGGTTTCAAAGGCGAGCGGCGCGGCCACGGTGATGCAGCCATCGCCGTCGGGGCGGATCAGCGCGTCATGGGCCAAAGCGGCAAAGCGGGCGGCGGTGCGAATTTGCGCCGGGGTCAAACCGGGCCGGGCGCTGAGTTGGGCGACAAAGGCATCGCTCACGTCCACGCCTTCCAGGGTTTTGCGCAGCAGTTGTTCGCGCGCGCCGGGCGGCGGGCTGTTGAGCTGCAAGTGGTAGGTGAAGCGGCGACGAAAGGCCGGGTCGATGTGCTCGATGCGGTTGGTGATCCACACCGTGGGCACGGGGTTGGTTTCCAAAATCTGGTTCACCCACGCTTTGCCGTTGACCGAGTGGCTGGCGGCATCGACTGACGGGAAGACGTCTTCCACTTCATCAAACAGCAGCGCCGCCCGCTGCGCGCCTTTCAAAAACACCTGTGCGATTTGCAGCGAGCGGTAGCGGTCACGGCCACTGAGCGAGTTGCCGTCGCGGTCGGCGGACTCGACCTCGAACAGCTCAGCCCCAGCGGTTTGGGCCAGCACGCGGGCCAGCTCGGTTTTGCCGGTGCCGGGTGGGCCGTAGAGCAGCACGTTCACGCCCTCAGCTTTGTGGTGGATGGCTTGGCGCAGCAGCGCCACCAGCACCGCCACGTCGTCGGCGATGTAGGCAAAGTCGGTGGGCGTGAGCAGGCTGTGAGCGGCGGGCCGGGTGAACACGGCCATCAGTTCGGAAGGGTTGCGGTACTCGCGCATCAGCACCGGCGGCAGTTTTTCGCTGACTTTCATCAAGTCGGCCAAGTCGGTGATGTTGTGCTCGGAGATCAGGTTGTCCACCAGCCCGATGCGCTCCAGCCGCGAACCGGCACGCAGCGCCTCGCCGACTTCAGCGGGATTGACTCCAGCCACTTCGGCGATGGCGGCATAGGCTTCCGGCGCGTTGCTGACTTTGAATTCAACCAACATGCTGCGCAAATCGCGCTGGTAACGCGCCAGCGTGCCGTACAGCAGCAGCGCGCGTTCAGCTTGGTTGAGTTGCAACAGCCCCGACAGCGCGGCGATGTTTTTTTCCACCAATGTGGCGTGCTTTTTCAGGCTGAGGCGCAACCAAGGGCCTGTGGCACTCAAGATGGCGAGCAGATCTTTGGGCGCGTCTTTGGCGTAATCGTCAAGGTAGAAAAACAGCGTGCCTTCTTCGTAGGGGCCGTTCCAGTTGCCGTGGCGGTCTAAAAATTGACGCGGGCTCAGCGCTTCGTGACCGCGCCACAGCTCGTTGTCTTTGCAGCGCCACGCCAAGAATTCGCGCAGCCGTGCCAGCACTGGCTGCGGCCAAACCAGGTGTCGGCCCGTCAAGGCGAGCAAGCCGTGCAGGTCGCGGCGCACGTTAAAGCGCGTGCCTTGCTGAGCCACCAGCGTGAGCACGAAATGCGAGCACATCAAGTCCAACACCGGCGCAGCCGCCAACCCCGGTGAGGGCAATACCGAGCCTGCCACGACCTCTGGAACCGAACGCTTGACCATGACCGAGTTCTCCGAGCTTGTGCAATTTTTGATGCGTCGTTCGTGCGTACCGATGCGCGTTTGCACCATAACGCAGTCCGCGCAAGGTGGGAAGACACTGCGGGAAAGCCCGGTGAGCACGGATGGCACACGGGCTTGAAAATCAGCACAACCGCGCGCGCCGCGCCCACTCCACCCGCACCGAAAGCCCTCCGATGTCTACACCTGTTGCCCACGATACCGCCGCCGAGCAAGACCCGATTGAAGCCATCATCCCCCACATTCCGGTGGTGCTGCCGGTGGTGGGTGCGGTGCTGATTTTTTTGCTGGCATTTATCGCCGTGTCGATGGCGTAAATCGAAATTCACAAAATACGGGCCTTGCGCCCGTTTTTTTGACCCTTTTTAAATGTTATGCATAACGTTATGCATATTTAGCATAGAAAAAATCATAAAAACATTTAGTTGCAAGCAATCTCTGGGCTGAGATTCTTAGAATTGTGACCCCGGTCGACCTCCTTAGTCGTTTTCTCCAAGGCCGTGCGGACTGTGCTTGCCTTTGGAAAAGACGGTTTTTATCATCAGGAGCTTTTCAATGAATTCACCCGTGATGCAGGGCCTCGCTCTGAATACGCCCGCCTACGTCAAGAACGCCAAGCTGATCGCTTGGGTCGCTGACATGGCTGCCCTGTGCAAGCCCGACAGCGTGTACTGGTGCGACGGCAGCACCGAAGAGTACGACCGCCTGTGCCAACTGCTGGTCGATGCGGGCACCTTCAAAAAGCTCAACCCCGCCAAGCGCGCCAACAGCTTCTTGGCTTGCACCGACCCGTCCGACGTGGCTCGCGTGGAAGACCGCACCTACATCTGCTCTGAAAAGAAAGAAGACGCAGGCCCCACCAACAACTGGATGGCTCCCGCCGACATGCGCGTGCTGCTGAACCCGCTGTTTGACGGCTGCATGAAGGGCCGCACCATGTACGTGGTGCCGTTCAGCATGGGCCCGCTGGGTTCCAACATTGCCCACGTCGGCATCGAACTGACCGACAGCGCCTACGTGGCCGTCAACCAAAAGCTGATGACCCGCATGGGCAAGGCCGTGTTCGACGTGATCGGCACCGATGGCGACTTCGTGCCTTGCCTGCACACCGTGGGCGCGCCCCTGGCCGCTGGCGAAAAAGACACCACCGTCTGGCCTTGCAACCCCAAGACCAAGTACATCGTTCACTACCCCGAAACCCGCGAAATCTGGTCTTACGGCTCCGGCTACGGCGGCAACGCGCTGCTGGGCAAGAAGTGCTTCGCCCTGCGTATCGCTTCCAACATGGGCCGCGACCAAGGTTGGCTGGCCGAGCACATGCTGATCTTGGGCGTGACCAACCCCCAAGGCAAGAAGTACCACGTCGCTG
>CALMOI010000501.1 GCA_937871735.1 uncultured Comamonadaceae bacterium | reverse complement strand
TTGCGCATCACGCGGTCTTTGTCGTCACCGTAGTCGGTGGACTTGAGCCACAGCGCGCCGCCTTCTTCGTAGGTTTTGCCCGCGTCGATCAGCTTTTGCACCGCCTGCGCCACGCGGCCCGAGGTGTAGAGGCTCGATTCAAGGTAGTAATTGTCAAACTTGACATCAAACGCCTTCAAATCCAGATCTTGCTCATGGCGCAAATAGGCCACGGCAAATTGGCGAATCGACTCCAAATCATCCACATCGCCGCTGGCGGTGAACTCGCGGTCATCGGACTTGACTGTCTTTTTCGCCAAGAAGTCAGCGGCAATATCAGCGATGTAATCGCCGTTGTAGAACGCCTTGCTGGCGGGGTTTTCGGGGTCATTGGGCCAGCACTCGTCGCCGTGTTTGAAACCCTTGGCGCGCAATTGCGTGCTGTTGGCCAGCGTTTGAATTTGCACGCCCGCGTCGTTGTAATAAAACTCGCGGTGTACTTGCAAACCTTGGGTTTGCAGCAAATTGCAAATCGCATCGCCCAACGCGGCTTGGCGACCGTGCCCCACGTGCAGCGGCCCGGTCGGGTTGGCCGACACAAATTCAACCAGCACACGCTGCGCTTGCGCGGCTTGCTGACCAAATGCCGCGCCCTCGCCCAGCACCGCACGCACAATTTGCTGCTTGGCCTCGGGCTTCAAGCGGATGTTGATGAAGCCCGGCCCGGCGATGTCGAGCGCCGCCACCCATTGCTCGAAGGCGGGCAGCGTGCGCAAGATGGCGCACAACTGCTCGGCCAGTTGACGCGGGTTGAGCTTGAGCGGCTTGGCCAATTGCATGGCCGCCGTGCAGGCCAGATCGCCGTGCGCCGCCACTTTGGGCGACTCAAAAGCCGCTTTGGCACCCGCACCGGGAGAAAGTTGTTCCAGCCCGGCCGCCAGCGCGCCGAGCAATTCGTGTTTGACAGAAAGCATCCGGCGATTTTACGGGCCAGCTTTGCCGCACTGAACGTACAGCACCCAGCGTTTCACGCTGGGGCACTGCGCATTTTCAAGCCCGGCAATACAAAGTTGCAATTCCGCGTCCAGTAGTTGTGATCTCGCCCTTGCGCACCAACGCACGCAGCAAACTCAAAACCGTACTCTCAATTACCGGCCCAACGCGGGCAAAGCCTAGGCGGCGCGCTAGCTGCGTGGTCAGATTGCTTTGAGACTGACCGATCTTGGACGCAATTTTGAGCAACTCCAGCTTTAGGAAATCCCGCTCATAGTCTTCAATCGACCGTGTCAGCAAGCTCAGCGTGCCGCGCGTGTTGGCGGCAATACCACGACGTACGGCCTGCCTGATAGCCTTGTCCAACACTTCCGAAACCGATGCGTTAGCCCGAGCAAAACCGAGTTTGGAGGCAGTTAGGCGGATCAAATCGGGCCGCATCAATGGGCCTGAATACACCAGTACGGCACGCAAAGCACACATCAGCTGGTCATCGCTGATGTCTTGCATCCGTGGTGTTGATGAAGGAGTTTTGCCGCCCGCTGCCTTTGCAGGGGCGGCTTCAGATTTTGGGCGCGGGGGGGCTCCTGCTGCTGCGGCTAATGCGTCCAGGTCATCATCAAAGTCAAACAGACTAGTTGCGCCTGTCGGGCTAGGGTTTGAAGCCATTTTTTTGGCAGTCGATGCTGCCTTTTTTTGCGCCTTGAGCTGCTCTTTTTGCGTCGCCTGTTCAGCGGCCAGTGTGGCCGCGTCGGGCGGCGGGTGGTTTTGGCTGAAGGCACTGGGCCAGCCGCCGTGGGCCTCAATCGCTTCGTCCACCTGCTGCATCAGGGTTTGCGTGGCATCGAGCGCGGCATAGACGCGCAGCCAGTGGGTGATGTCGTCGTGGCTCAGGCTGCGGCCTGCCTTGCGCCGGTCGTCCAGCCACTTGTGCAGCACCTGGTAGCCGCCAATGGTGTGCTGCCAGACGTTTTGGCGAACATCGGCAAAGCCGCTGGTGGCGTTGATGAAGACCTTGCCCACTTCGTCACTCGTTCCTGACAGGTCGGCGAGTGATTTACTTTTTTTCTCCTTTGACAAAGTGAAGTCGGTGCCAAACCAGCGGGGATTAGCTCCCTTTTCCGCCGGGAGAAGGCTGGGGCTGCCCCCGATGGCCTGCGCGGTGGGATGCTCCAGCAAATGCCACTGCACCAGTTGCGCGCCCAGTTTGGCCAGCGCGTCGAACACCGCCCGCGAGGCGGGGATGGGGATGCGCGGGAAGTCGGTACGCAAAAAGGCGGCGTAACGCTGGCGGTAGGCCGGGCTGTGCAGCACGGCGTAGAGGTAGTGGAAGATTTTCTCGGCGTGCAGCGGGGCGGCGGGGTCTTCGGGGCGGTAGTCGGCGGGGGTTAGGTTGAGTGCAGATTGGAGTG
>CALMOI010000500.1 GCA_937871735.1 uncultured Comamonadaceae bacterium | reverse complement strand
TGATCTTCATCAGCGTGGACTTGCCCGCGCCGTTTTCGCCCAGCACGGCATGGGTTTCGCCCGGTTGCACTGTGAGGGACACGTCACTGTTGGCGACCACGGCGGGGTAACGCTTGGTGATGTGCGCCAACTGGAGTCGGGGATGCGTCATCGTGAATCCATCTTTTCTTCAGGGCGGTTGTGGAATTGCTGGGCGCAGATTGTGCCGCCACCGCGCGGCACCTCAGCCAGTGTGACCCGCAGCAAGAGACGTGCCCAAACCGTGCACCACGGCGTGCCAGCGACAAGCCCGATTGTCAACGCAGGCTGGCACGGTATACGCTAGGAACACCGGCAACCTGAGGAAAGCTGTTCTATGAATCACCCCGTCCTTCGCTTCATCCGGCGCGGCCAGACCGTCACGCTGCACGATGTGCCGCCCAGCCGCACCTTGCTGGAGCTGCTGCGCGAAGACCTGAGCTGCACCGACACCAAAGAAGGCTGCGCCGAAGGCGACTGCGGCGCTTGCACCGTGGTGTTGGCCGAGCTGGAACCGACATCGCCCGCCACCGAGCCCGCCGCCCTGCGCTACCGCGCCGTGAACAGCTGCATCCGGCTGGCGCATTCCATCAACGGGCTGGCGCTGTGGACGGCGCAAGACCTCGACAGCGACCCGCTGCTGGTGCCCGCCGCCTGCTCGCACCCGGTGCAAACCGCCTTGGTGCAGTGCCACGGCTCGCAGTGCGGCTTTTGCACGCCCGGCTTTGTGATGAGCCTGTTTGGCCTGTACCAAAACCAGCCGTCCGGCCAAGCCGTGACACGCGAGCAAGCGCAAGTGGCGCTGTCAGGCAACCTGTGCCGCTGCACCGGCTACCGCCCCATCGTGGACGCAGCGCAGCACATGAGCGCCCTGCCCCCCGTCCATGTCAATGAAGCCGCGCTGCGCCAGCAACTGAGCGCGCTGCACACCACCGCCGCCAGCGCGCCCGCCCCCAGCTACCTTGCGCCCGACAACTTGGCCGACTTGCTGGCCGCCCGCGCCGCCCAGCCCCAAGCCCAGATCGTGGCCGGTTGCACCGATGTGGGGCTGTGGATCACCCAACGGCATCAGCAATTTGCACAACTGCTGGACGTGACCCGCGTCGCCGAACTGCGCCAAGTGCTGCGCCAGCCCGATCACCTCGCCATGGGCGCGGCGGTCACGCTGACCGATGCGTTTGATGCGCTGGTCGCCGACCGCCCCGAACTGCGCGCCTTCACCGAACGCTTTGCCGGTTTGCCGGTGCGCAACGCGGGCACGCTGGGCGGCAACGTGGCCAACGGCTCGCCGATTGGCG